>JAZQTM010000025.1:0-10157 GCA_045630765.1 Acutalibacteraceae bacterium
ATGCAAGGCGGCGCGGGCGATATGAACGGTTTCGGGCAAGCCGCACGCGCCGTTACCGTGTTCGGCATCGCGTACGGCGGCACATTCGCGGGGACAAAGAGTACAGGTGAACATAAGGGGGCACCTCGTTTTTGATGATCCTTCCGATTTATTGTATCGCTTTTTCGGGTGGTTGACAAGGGGGTATGTTTCGGGCATAATAAGAGAAAAGGGGGGACGGCTGATGATCGTGGGAGCATCCACGTCAAATTTTTATCCCGCACTGCTGGAAGAGTCACTGGACACGGTGCTTAAGGCGGGGTTTTCGAACGTGGAGATCTTTTTGAACGCGCCGAGCGAGGCAACACCGACGTTCGCGGACGAGTTAAAGCGTCGTTGCGATGCGGCGGGCGCGGTTGTGTCGGCGGTGCATCCGTATTCGTCGTTTATGGAGCCGTTCTTTCTGTTCGCGCCCTACGAGCGGCGCGCCGAAGACGGGTTTGAGATGTATAAGCCGCAGTTTGAGGCGGCGGCGCGGCTCTCGGCACCGTACCTTGTGTTACACGGGGCAAAATCGCTCGGTCAGCTCGGTGTGGAGCAATTGCTGGAACGGTACGAGCGGTTGTATGACCTCGGTCGGTCGTTCGGCGTGACGGTAGCGCAGGAAAACGTCAACAAATTTTCCTCGGCGGAACTGCCGTTTTTGCAAGCTATGAAGGAAACACTCGGTGATAAAGCGAAATTCGTGTTTGATATCAAGCAAAGCGGGCGCGCGGGGCTGGATCCCTTGCAGGTGATCGACGTGATGGGATCGCATATCGTCCACGTGCATATCAGCGATCGGAACGAGCAGTACGATTGTCTGCCGCCGGGACGCGGTACGCGCGATTTTACGGCGATACTCAAAGCGCTCAAAGCCGTCGGATACGACGGGGTGCTGATGCTGGAACTTTACCGCCCGAATTTTGAGTCGGCGGAGGATCTGAAAGACGCGCGAACGTTCTTAAAAGAAATTACTTGCCATTTGTAAAAATGGATGATACAATGAACAAGAAGATAGAAAAAAGGTGCGTGAAGGATAATGAAATGTCCCTTTTGCGGTTATGCGGAAAGTAAGGTCATGGATTCGCGTCCCACAGACGAGGGCGCGCGTATTCGCCGTCGGCGGGAATGCCTGCAGTGCGGCAAGCGTTTCACCACATATGAAATTATTGAAAGTTTGCCCATCGTGATCGTCAAGCGGGATAAGTCCCGCGAGGTGTTCGATCGGCAGAAACTGTTTAACGGTATGCTGCGTGCGTGCCAGAAGCGCCCCGTTCCCATGCAGGTGCTTGAACGCGCGGTGGACGAGATCGAAGCCGCGTTGCAAAACTCCTTGGAACGCGAGGTGCCCGCGTCGAAGATCGGCGAGCTCGCTATGGAAAAACTCCGCGCCATCGACGAGGTCGCGTACGTGCGGTTCGCGTCGGTGTATCGCCAGTTCAAGGACGTGCAATCGTTCAAAGATGAAATCAGCAAGTTAATGGATATGTAATGAAAAACGCCGCCCGAAAGGGCGGCGTTTTTTTTATTCTAATTCGAAGGCGCCGGTGTACAGGCGGGAGTAGTTGCCGCGCTGTGCGATGAGTTCATCGTGCGTGCCGCGCTCAATGATCTTGCCGTGATCCAACACCATAATGACGTCGGAATTCTGTACGGTAGATAAGCGGTGCGCGATCACAAACACCGTACGTCCGTGCATCAGTTGATCCATACCTTTTTGCACGAGGGCTTCGGTATGCGTGTCGATGCTCGAGGTTGCTTCGTCCAAGATCATCACGGGCGGATCGGCAACTGCCGCGCGGGCGATGGAAATGAGCTGACGCTGTCCTTGCGACAAACTCGCGCCGTCGGCGGTGAGCACCGTTTGGTATCCGTCGGGTAATCGCTCGATGAAATCGTGCGCGTTGGCGAGTTTTGCCGCGGCGTAGACTTCCTCGTCGGTGGCGTCCAGTTTACCGTAACGGATGTTTTCCATCACGGTACCCGTGAACAGGTTGACGTCCTGTAACACCACGCCGAGCGAGCGGCGCAGATCGCTTTTGCGGATCTTATTGATATTGATGCCGTCGTAACGGATCTTACCATCCGCAATATCGTAAAAGCGATTGATGAGATTGGTGATGGTGGTTTTACCCGCACCCGTGGCACCGACGAACGCGACCTTTTGACCGGGACGCGCGAACAGCGATACGTCGTGCAAAACCTGTTTTTCGGGGACGTACGCGAAATCCACGTGATCCAACGTGACGTCGCCGCGAACGGGGGTATAGGTGAGGGTGCCGTCCTCGTGCGGATGGCGCCATGCCCATTGTCCCGTGTGCTCGGCACATTCGATAAGCTCGCCGTTTTCGGTCTTGACGTTGACGAGCGTGACGTAGCCGTTATCCTGCTCGGGTTGTTCGTCCATCACCGCAAAAATACGTTTGGCACCCGCGAGCGACATAATCACGGTGTTGATCTGCTGGGAGATCTGGTTGATGGGCATCGAGAAGTTTTTGCTTAAAATGAGGAACGACGCGATGGCGCCCAGCGTGATATTGCCGAAGCCGATACCCGCAAGCGTGCCGCCGACAGCGGCGATCAACACGTATTGCAGGTGTCCCATATTGTTGGTGATGGGACCCATAATATTGGCGAATTTGTTTGCCTCGGTCGCGTTGTAGCACAACTCATCGTTGAGTTTGTCAAAGTCCTGCTTGGCGGTTTCCTCGTGGCAGAAAACCTTAACGACCTTTTGCCCTTGGATCATTTCCTCGATATAGCCGTTGACAGCGCCAACGGACTGCTGTTGCTTGACGAAGAATTTACCCGAGCGCGTGGCGACGTTTTTGGATACCGTGACGGTAAGCGAGGTGAACAATACCACGAAGATCGCAAGCGGCCAACTGGTCTTTAACATCGCGACCAGTACCGTGATGATGGTGATGATCGAGTTGATCGCCTGCGGAATACTTTGGGAAATCGTTTGGCGCAGGGTGTCGGTATCGTTGGTGTAGCAACTCATAACGTCGCCGTTTGTGTGGGTGTCGAAATACCGTACCGGCAACGTTTGCATATGGGCGAACAGGTTGTCGCGGATGCGTTTCATCACGCCTTGCGACACCGATACCATAATGAGGTTATACGTCAGCGTGGACGCGATACCGAGCAAATAGAAGCCCGCGACCTTTAGAATGGCAACGAATAATTCGTTGAACAGATCGACACCGTCGGTCACCATAGGGGTGATGTAGTTGTCGATGAGGGTTTGCAAGAACAGCGAGCCTTGCACGTTCGCAAAAGCGCTGATACCAATGCAGAGAATGACGAAAATAAAGGGGACGAGGTTCGGGAGAAAGACGACTTTTAAGAGCCGTACCGCCGCGCCTTTGTCGAGTTTCGGGCGGGGACCCATCATCGGTCCGCGGTTACCGGGACCGCGCGGCATGGGAGGCTGGCGAGTGGCGTTACTCATTGTTCCTCGCCTCCTTTCAGCTGTGAGCGGTACACGCCTTGATAGATCTCGTTGGTTTCGAGCAATTCTTCGTGCGTGCCGACCGCGCTGATCGTACCGCCGTCCAGCACGATGATCTTATCGGCATCCTGTACCGAGGCGATGCGCTGGGCGATGATGAGTTTTGTTGTGTCGGGGATCTCCTCACGGAACGCTTTGCGAATGAGCGCATCGGTGCGGGTATCCACCGCGCTGGTGGAGTCATCCAAAATGAGGATCTTCGGTTTCTTTAACAGTGCGCGGGCGATGCAAAGACGTTGCTTTTGACCGCCCGATACGTTCGTACCGCCTTGCTCGATCATCGTGTCATACCCGTCGGGGAAGCTTGTGACGAAATCGTGCGCCTCGGCAAGTTTGCACGCGTGGACGAGCTCATCGTCGGTCGCGTCCGCGTTGCCCCAACGTAAGTTTTCCTTGATCGTGCCGGAGAATAACACGTTCTTTTGCAGCACCATAGCGACGTTGTCGCGCAGAGCGGTCAGATCGTATTCGCGCACGTCCACACCGCCGACCGACAAGGTGCCTTCGCCGACGTCGTACAGACGCGGGATAAGTTGAACAAGCGTGGATTTGGAACTGCCCGTACCGCCGATGATACCCACCGTTTCACCCGAGCGGATATGCAGATTGATGTCGGACAACGCGGGACGGCTGTCCACACCGCCGTAGCGGAACGTGACGTTTTCAAAACGGATTTCACCCGAAGGAACGTCGGTGACGGTGCCGTTCTCGATGGTGCTTTTTTCGTTAAGCACCTCGGTAACGCGCTGTGCTGCCGCGCGGGACATCGTGATCATGACGAGGATCATAGAGATCATCATCAGGCTCATTAAGATCTGCTGTACGTAAGTAAACAGACTCATCAACTGACCCGTCGTCATAGCGGTGTCGCCGACGACAAGTTTGGCGCCGAACCACGAAATCAGCAAAATGCAAGTATACATACTGATCTGCATCAGGGGAGCGTTGAACGCGAGCAGGCGCTCGGCGGTGCAAGAATCCTTGTAAATGCCCTCGGAACTTTCACGGAATTTTTCGGTTTCGTGCTGTTCGCGGACGAAGGTTTTTACCACGCGGACACCGCGCAGATTTTCTTGCACGACGGTGTTTAAACGATCGTATTTTTTAAACATCCGCAAAAAGACGGGGTGCGCGTAGCGGATGATGAGGTACAAACCGAGTGCCAAAAACGGTACCACCGCCGCAAAGATCAGCGCCAGACGTGCGTTGACCGAGAACGCCGCGACCAGCGAGAAGACCAGCATCGCGGGGGAACGCACCGTGATACGCACGATCATCTGGAACGCGTGTTGCAGACTCGTTACATCGGTGGTCATACGCGTGATGAGAGATGCGGTGGAGAATTTATCAATATTGGAAAACGAATAGTCTTGCAGGGCATAATACATATCGTGGCGCAGATTGCGCGCAAAGCCCGCCGACGCGATGGACGCGTGCTTGCCTGCCAGTACGCCGAAAATCAGCGATAAGACGGCGCAGAGGACGAGAAGACCGCCGCACGCCCATACGTAGCCCATATCGTTTTTCTCGATGCCGTTGTCGATGAGATATGCCATCAGCAGCGGAATAATGACTTCAAGCACTACCTCGCCCGAAACGTATAAGGGGGCGAGAAGCGAGTTCTTTTTATATTGCCGAATGCTTTGGGCAAGTCGTTTGATCATACGAACTGCCTCCTATATAAAATCTTTAATTTATTATAGAACTCTAAAAAGCACGTGTCAACGGAAAAAAGTAAAGAATCTGTGAATAGAATACCCCTGTCCGCGCACGATAATTCAAGAGGTGGTAGTTATGCGCGATATCGGTATTGATTTGGGAACGGCGAATACGCTGGTATACGTAAAAGGAAAAGGAATCGTCATGCGCGAGCCGTCGGTGGTGGCGGTGGACAGGCGCAAACGGCAGATCATCGCGGTGGGACGCGAAGCGGCGCGTATGATGGGGCGCACCCCGTCGTCGCTGTCGGCGATCCGTCCGCTCCGCGACGGGGTGATCGCGGATTTTGAGATCGCGGCGGAGCTGATTAAATATATGATCCGTCATCAGATGAAAGGACAACTGCGGATGCGGCCGCGGGTGATGGTGTGTATTCCGTCGGGGGTGACCGAGGTGGAACGGCGCGCCGTGGAGGATGCCGCTCGCAGTGCGGGCGCGCGTGACGTGTCGCTCATCGAAGAACCGATGGCGGCGGCAATCGGCGCGGGGTTGTCGGTGAAAGAGGCGCGGGGTTGTCTGGTCGCGGATATCGGCGGCGGAACGTCCGAGGTAGCGGTGATCTCGCTGGGGGATATTGTGACGAAAACCTCCATTCGTACGGCGGGGGATGAGTTTGACGAGGCGATCCGCCAATACGTTAAGGTGCGGCATCAGTTGCTTATCGGGGAACGCAGTGCGGAGGAGATCAAAATTCATATGGGTTCCGCGTATCCCATTGAAGAAGAATGTGCGATGATGGTGAAAGGGCGGCACGTGGTAGACGGGTTGCCGAAAACGGTGGTGCTGACCTCCGAGGAGGTACGCGACGCGTTGCGCGAATCGGTGCGGGAGGTCGTGCAAGCGATTCGTTTGACGTTGGAAAACACGCCGCCCGATCTCGCGGCGGATATTTTGGACGGCGGGATCGTGTTGACGGGCGGCGGTGCATTGCTCAAAGGGCTTGATCTGCTTATCAGCGAAGAAACCGGTGTGCCGGTGCGGGTGGCGGAGGCGCCGCTCGATTGTGTGGCGAACGGAACGGGCAAGTGTCTGGCAAAACGATAAAGCGGTGGTTGATCCTCGGGGTCGTGGCGGTGGCGGTCGGTGTCGTGTTACGCGTGAGCGGTGTGGCGGGGGTGTTGCTTACCCCGCTGCAAGAGCGGGTGACCTCTGTCGCACAGTGGGCGGTCGAGCGGGTGGATCTTGGCGGATACCGCGCGCGGTGCGACGAATTGCAAGAGGAGATCGCCGCGTTGCGCGGACAACTGACCGCACAGGAAGACGCGGTGCATACCGCCGCGTTTTATCGGCAGTTTTTGGCGCTC
The DNA here is from genome assembly GCA_045630765.1 of Acutalibacteraceae bacterium. Classification (GTDB taxonomy): domain Bacteria; phylum Bacillota; class Clostridia; order Oscillospirales; family Acutalibacteraceae; genus RGIG3009. The sequence goes on from JAZQTM010000025.1 coordinate 6,559, forward strand.
AAAGAGGTGCGCCCGTCGCTTGAATTGTGCGAAGCGCGGGTGATCGCCGCCGAAAAGGACAGTTTTACGATCAACGTCGGAACGCTTGACGGTGTTGCGGGCGGTGAGTCGGTGATGACGGTGGCGGGACTGGTGGGCGTGGTCGCACAGGCGGGGCTGAACTGGGCGCGGGTGCATACGCTGTCACACGAAACGGTGACGGTGAGTGTGGTCTGTGCCCGTACTGCCGAAACCGCCGAAATGCGCGGTGGTGTGGTGCGGTTATCGCGCGACAGCAAAGCCGAAAAGGGTGACCGCGTGATGACTTCGGGATACGGCGGTACCGTTCCGCGCGGAATATTGGTCGGAGAACTGAAAACGGTGACGGCGGACAGCGGCGGGTTGTTGCGTACAGCGGCACTGCGCTTGTATGCCGAGCGGGAGGAGCGCGTAATGGTGGTGCTGTCATTTTGAGAGAAGGGTTGACGAGCGATCCCGTACGGCGGTTGTGGCGGTGTTACCGCACGGCGGCGGTATGGGGAACGCTGTTACTGCTGTTCGCGTTTATTGAAAATCTGCCGTTTTTTAACGGGCGGGTATGGTTATTGCCGCTTCTTCCGCCGATCGCGGGACGACGGCGGGGCTGGGTGTGCGGCTTATTCGTTGGTATTGCCGCGGGATTTTTACACGATTGGACCGCCGCGGGATGGTTTGGCGCGACGGGTGTGGCGTTGGGATTGCTGGGTGTATGCGCGGCGGTGGTGCGGATATGAAACGGCTGACGGCGGTGTTGATCGTGCCGCTTGTGATATTCGGTATCTACGCGGGGCGGTTGTTTTGGCTGCAAGGGATACGCGGGGACTATTACGCGGCGCTCAAAGCCGAGCGCATCGCGGCGAGCGTTTCACTGCCCGCCGCCAGAGGGGATATTTTGGATCGTAACGGCGTGCGGTTATCGGGCGATCGCGTGGGGGTGCAGGTGACGGTAAACGGCATTTCCCGCGAGCAAGCGGCGGAGTACCTTAAGCAACTCGGCGAAACCGTGACGATGCGCGGCGACGTGGTGTGTGAGGACGTTTCCGAAAAAACCGCCGCCATTTTGCGGGAAAATCCCGAGGTATACGCGGGACTCGAAACCGCGTTCGTGCCGATTCGAACATACGAGGCGGGAGAGGTCGCGGCGCATATTTTGGGGACGGTGGGACCCGTATATGCAGAAGAATACGAAACGCTGAAAGAAAAAGGGTATCGTTTGACCGATCGCGTTGGAAAAAGCGGCATTGAAGCGGCGCTGGAGGACGAACTGCGCGGTGAGGACGGCGTGCGCATCACCCGCGAGGACGGGAGCGTGTATACCCGCGCGGCGGTGGCGGGGGTATCGGTGGAACTGACGTTGGACAGCGCTTTACAACGGGCGGCGCAGACCGCCGTGATCGATACGATGGCGGCTTTGCGAAAACAAAGCGAGCCGCTTTCGGGTGCGGACGTTAAAAGCGGATCGGTGGTGCTTTTGGACGTGAAAGACGGCGGGGTATTGGTTTGCGCATCTTGCCCGACGTATGATCTGTCCACCTATTCCGAGCAATATACGGCGCTTGCCGCCGATGCGACACAGCCGCTTTTTAACCGCGCGTTGTACGGCACGTATCCGTGCGGGTCGGTCATCAAACCGGCGGTGGCGATCGCGGGACTTAACGAACGGCTGACGGTGGAGTGCACGTGCGACGGCGTGTACCGCTACTATGAAGCGGTGGGATTTGCACCGAAATGTATGGGGCGACACGGCGCGGTGGACGTCGTGGGCGCGCTTAAAAAATCGTGTAACGTGTATTTTATGGAGCTCGGGCGGTTGCTCGGGATCGACACGCTCAACCGCTATGCCGCCGCGTTCGGATTGGGGCAAAAGACGGGCATCGAGGTGGGGGAGGCACGCGGAGTGCTCGCTTCCCCCGCAACCAAAAACGGCGCGTGGGTGGCGGGGGATACCTGCCAGTGCGCCATCGGGCAGATGGATGAGCGGTTTACCCCCGTTCAACTCGCCGCGTACGCGATGACGCTTTCCAACGGTGGGGTGCGGTACCGCACGCATCTGGTGCGGCGGTTGCTCAACTACGACGGAACGGTGAAATCCGTATACGAGCCGCAGGTCTTGTCCACGGTGACGATGAGTGACGAGGCGGCGAATGCCGTGCGCGAAGGGATGGAACAAGTCGTCAAAAAAGGCGGCACGGCGTACACGGCATTCAAGGATGCCGCGTATACGCTTGCCGCCAAGACGGGGACCGCGCAAAACGGGACTACCCGTTCGGATCACGGGGTTTTCATTGCGTACGCGCCCGCCGATAAACCGCAGGTGGCGCTCGCCGTGGTGATGGAAAACGGCACCTCTGCCGCCGCCACCGCCGTGGCGCGACAGGTGCTTGACGCGTATTTTGAAAAGGAAACGAGCAGCAGAGAATAAAAAAGACCTTCCCCACAGAGGGGAAGGCTTCTTTATTTTACCAAACGGAAAACGCGGTAGGGCTTGCCTTGCTTTTTGCATTGGCGAACGGTGTAGATGGTGCCGCGGGATTCTCCGTCCCAAAACGCCCACACCATATCCGCGTGATCAACGATCTGATCGTTGCGCTTGAGCGGGGCGGCGCGTCCGTAGCGGTCATAATCGGGATAAAATTCCGTTAATTTCAGCCCGTGTTCCTCAGCGTACAGCCGCGCACAGGTATCCACACCCCTGGCGCCGCCCGACACGATCTCGGTACACTGCGGGGGAATGAGTCTTTCCAACGGAATGTTCGTAATGCTGCGTGAGCCGACAATGGCAAGTTTCATAGTATCATCTCCTGCATACCACTATACAACAGAACATATGTTCTTGTCAAGTAAAAAAAGAAACGGATGGGGGAGTCCATCCGTTCAGCAAGCGTTGATCAATTTTCCGCCGCGGTAGGTGAGGGTGATATGGAAAAAGTCGGTACTCTCTTGCAAGGCTTTGAGAAAGACGGCGTCGCCCTCCCACAGGGGGTAGCGGTGCAGTTCGGTTATCTTGATCCACTGCAAGTCGCCCTCGTCACACGCGTGGAGCGTTCCCGACCAGTCGGTGGCGGTGAACAGGTGCATCCGTTCAGTGCCGTCGTTATCGGAATCAAAATCCACGATACCGCGGTAGGCGTAATCGGTCAGCGTCAGCCCCGTTTCCTCATACACTTCGCGGCAAACACAGGCGGCGGGGGTTTCGCCCGCTTCCAATTTGCCGCCCAGACCGATCCATTTGCCCGCGTTGATATCCTGCGGTTTTTTGTTGCGGTAGAGCATGAGGTACGCGCCGTCTTGCTCTAAATAACATAACGTGGTTTCTCTCATCCGCGTCGCCTCGTTCGCCGTTGCTCGATCACGATACCCGCAATGGTGACGGGTAACGTGCGGATCTCGTCGTTTGAAAACGAACGGATCTGATACGCGGGGTTAAGCGGGCGCAGTTGAATGCCGTTTTCGGTCACGGTCAATCGCTTGAGCGTGGCATCCGAGTTGCCGATGTACGCGACCACGTCGTCGCCCGTTTCGGCGGTCTGCTGCACGCGCAAAATGACGATATCGCCGTCCAAGTATTCGGGGAACATACT
>JAZQTM010000026.1:0-21451 GCA_045630765.1 Acutalibacteraceae bacterium
TCACACGTTTGATATGGGCGCCGATTGCCCACGCTTTGCATCGGGCACTGGAATGGCTTTTATTGCGTCACCTGCGTACATTGTGGGCGGAATGGCAGCGTATATCCAAGGATTATCGTTTGGCGCGTGAACATATGCAAAAAACGGCGCGAGATGATCGTCATCGTGCGTTTTTGCAGTTGTTAGCTATGCCGATCGTGGCAGTTCGCCGTCATCGCGGTGCGTTTCGTGCCGTTGCCAATGTGGTCTTTCCCGTATTAGCAGCGGTGGTGCTGTTGTTTACTGTGCAATATTGGTTGGGTGCGAACTTTGCCTTGGCACTGGAATACAAAGGTACACCGATCGGTTACATCAGCAACGAGGGCGTTTATGCTGACGCGGCGACTATCGTGCGTGGTACGATTATTGATTCTGATAACTCTTTCGTCATTGAGCAAGCACTGAATCTTAAGGTGGAAGTGTTGAATTCTGAAACGACGTTGGGTGAAAAAGAAGTTAGTGACCGCATCATCGCGGCAATCGGCAACGAATTGACGCAGGCGGCCGGCTTGTACGTAGATGGCGTTTTTCGCGGTGCCTTGACCAGTCGCAGCGAGTTGCAACGACAAATGGATGCGGTACTATCCGTTCATAAAACGGATAAGGTGGACGGCGTCAGATTTTTCTCTCAAACGCAGATCGTCGAAGGGTTGTACCCGACCACGTCTTTAACAACGGTAGATACGATGACCACCTATCTGAAATCTCTTACCGTTGCGACAACACGTAATATTGAATATACGGAATCGATTAATTATAAAACCGTATATCAAGAGTCGGATACGTTACCGCTTGGCTTTGAAAGCGTACAGCGTCCCGGAAAGAACGGCAAGCAGCACGTTCGTGCACAGGAAATCTATGTCAACGGCGTGAAAAAGTATCAGACGGTTGTTTCCGTCGAGGTACTGCAAGAAGCGGTTGACCGTGTGATTGCGATCGGCGCTCAAAAATATAACGATTCTACCGAGTTGGGCGACGGCAAAGCCACCGGCACTTTCATTTGGCCGTTGCCGTATACCAAAACGATTTCTTCGCCGTTTGCCTCGCGTTGGGGTTCTTTCCATGGTGCTATTGATATAGCTAACGGCAGTACGAATGGTAAACCCATTATCGCGTCGGATGGTGGCACCGTTATTCAAGCGGAATATCACAACAGTTACGGCTATTACGTACTGATCGACCACGGAAACGGCTTCAAAACCCGTTACGCGCACTGCAGTAAGTTGGATGTTGAAGCAGGGGATAAAGTCGCGCAAGGACAATATATTGCCAAGGTAGGAAACACCGGTTATTCGTTCGGTGCTCATCTGCATTTTGAGGTGATTAAAAACGGCGTTTTGGTAAATCCCTTGGATTACGTACAACGATAAAAAATACACCGTCAGACGACGGTGTATTTTTCTCTGTATTGGCAACACTGTAAAGGGGTGTTGTGTGTGAAAAAGTTTGTGAGGTTATTTTGCATCGGTGGCGGTGCGTATAATCTGATCGAGGTGCTTTGGCGAGGGCGCAGCCATTGGTCGATGTTTTTGGTGGGTGGCACGTGCTTTCACGTGATCGGTGCAATCGGGACACGGCTTCGACGACGCAGTCGTTTTGTGATCGGCTCGGCTTGCGCACTTGCCGTGACGGCGGTGGAATATGTCAGCGGTTGCGTGTTAAATCGCCGTTTAAAGTTGAAAGTCTGGGACTATAGTAAAATGCCCGCCAATTTGAACGGGCAAGTATGTTTACTTTACAGCGTATTGTGGGGTGGGTTGAGTTTGCTCGCACTCCCCGTATACCGACGACTAAACAGATAAAGGCAAGGTCAATTGACCTTGCCTTTACAATTTTCTGCCAAAGGACAGATGTTGCATTTTGGGGAACGGGCTTCGCACACATCACGACCGAACAGTACCAATCGATGGCAAAAATCGTTGCTTTCCTCGGGTGGCAGAAGCTTGCGTAATTGTTCTTCCACTTTACGGGGCTCTTTGGTATCGCACAGACCTAATCGATTGGTGATGCGGATACAATGCGTATCGGTGACAACCGCACCGGGCATACCGTAAATATCACCGCAAATGAGGTTTGCGGTCTTTCGTCCGACACCCGGTAGGGAGGTGAGGTCTTCAATGGTGCTCGGCACCGTGCCATCAAAACGATCCCGTATTTGCTGCGCGATTGCCACGATATCCTGAGCCTTTGTTTTATACAGACCGCAAGAACGGATATACGGTTCCACGTCTGCGGGTGCAGCTTCGGCGAACGCTTCCAAAGTGGGAAACCGTTCGAACAAAGCGGGAGTTACCATATTTACGCGTGCATCGGTACACTGTGCGGACAAGCGTACGGCGATGAGCAACTGCAGGGGGTTCTCTGATTCCAACGAACATTGTGCACCGGGATACCGTTCTTTCAGTTTTTCTACGGCAAACAGTGCTAACTCTTTTTTTCTCACGGCGCTCACCTCTATATTATTAGTGTAGCATGTCAAATTTTCGGTGTCAACGCAAAAAGAAACTTGCATAATACCGTCAAATCCGCTATGATGATAAGCGGTAGGTGATAATATGGCTCCACTTGCAGATCGAATGCGCCCGAATACGTTGGACGATATGGTCGGTCAGCGACATTTACTTGCCGAGGGTAAAGCCTTGCGCAATGTTATTGAATCGGGTAAGATTCCGAATCTTATCTTCTATGGCCCGTCAGGTGTGGGGAAGACCACGCTTGCACGTATTATCGCGCAAAAAACGTCGATGCGCTTACATAAACTCAACGGTACCACCGCATCCACAGCCGATATCCGTGCTGTGTTGGAAGAGGTGGATACTTTTGCCGGCGCTAACGGCATTTTGCTGTATTTGGACGAGATTCAGTATTTCAATAAAAAACAGCAGCAAACGCTGCTTGAGCACATTGAAAACGGCAACATTACGTTGATTGCCTCCACTACCGAAAATCCGTACTTTTACGTGTACAGCGCCATTTTAAGTCGTGCTACGGTATTTGAATTCAAAACCGTGGAAGCGGAAGAGGTCGCCGATGCGGTGCGCCGCGGATTCGCCTTTTTGGCGGAGGAACAGGGGCGTCAGATCACCGTGGACGACGAAGCCGTGATGTGTATTGCACAAGGGTGCGGTGGCGACGTACGAAAATCGCTCAATGCGGTGGAACTCAGCGTGTTGGCAACCAAACCGAATGAGAACGGCGATCTGGTCGTTACCGTCGAAACTGCTCGTGAAGTCGCACAAAAGAGTGCCATGCGTTATGACAAAGACGGGGACGAGCATTACGACTTGCTTTCCGCTTTCCAAAAATCTATGCGCGGCTCTGACGAAAATGCTGCTGTCCATTATTTGGCACGCTTGCTTGAAGCGGGCGATCTGCCGTCCGTATGCCGCCGTTTGGTGGTGTGTGCTGCCGAAGATGTCGGTCTTGCTTATCCGCAGATCATTCCCATTGTAAAAGCGGCGGTTGACAGCGCGCTGCAAGTAGGGTTGCCGGAAGCACGTATTCCGCTTGCCGACGCGGTCATTCTGGTCGCACGTGCGCCCAAATCCAATTCGGGCGAAGCGGCTATTGATGCGGCACTTGCCGACATTCGTGCGGGAAAAGCAGGAGCGATTCCGCGTTGCTTACAAAACAAGCATTTCGACGGCGAGGATGCCGCCCGAAAAGGTCAGTTTTACGAATACCCGCACGCTTACCCGCATCACTGGGTGAAGCAACAGTACTTGCCGGATACTTTGAAAAATGCCGTGTACTACGTACCGGGGGATAACAAGACCGAACAATCCTTTGAGGATTACTGGAAAAACATTAAGAAATAGTGCAAAAAGCGGAGAAATTCGACGGATTTTCTTCGCTTTTTTCGTTAGTTCGCCAAATTTCAGAAAAATAGTAAAATATATTGACATTCAGCGTAAAAATCGGTATAGTGATATTCGTTGTTATCACACGATGACACGCATCTTGGCACAACCAAAAGCGATATGAGGCATCGCCGCAGCCGCGGCTTTTTTTGACGGCTGTGAAAAACCCTTTGCGGAGGGCGTTGCTCAAAGTATCGCGGTTTCCTTCCATGGGGTTCATGGGAAACTTTTGTATACAGTATGATGCTGTATATACACCGCAAAGGGGGATGCTGTTATGCACACAAAAGAAATCATTACACTTAAGGACATTACCGTTTCATTTGACGGGGAAAAGGTGTTGGATGGGTTAAACCTCAACATCTCTGACGGAGAGTTCGTCACGCTGCTGGGACCGTCCGGTTGCGGCAAAACGACGACGTTGCGCATTATCGGCGGCTTCGTATTCCCGGATAGCGGCAATGTCTTTTTTGACGGTAAAGACATGACGGATCTGCCTGCGCACAAGCGTCAGGTCAATACCATTTTCCAACGCTACGCGTTGTTCCCGCATCTCAACGTGGAGGACAACGTGGCTTTTGGTATGCGCGTACAGCGCAAGGATAAAGCGGAGATTCGTGAAACGGTCGATCATATGTTGAAACTTGTCAACCTGGTCGGCTTTAATAAGCGTCGTATTGACACGCTTTCGGGCGGTCAGCAACAGCGTGTGGCGATTGCCCGCGCCCTTGCCAACAATCCGCGGGTGCTTTTACTGGATGAACCGCTTGCGGCTCTGGATCTGAAACTGCGCAAGGATATGCAGGTGGAACTTAAAAACATTCAAAAGAGCCTCGGTATCACGTTTATCTACGTTACGCACGATCAAGAGGAAGCGCTTTCGATGTCCGATACCGTGGTGGTAATGGATAACGGCAAAATTCAGCAGATCGGTACACCGCAGGATATTTACAACGAGCCGCAAAACGCTTTTGTGGCGGATTTTATCGGCGAGAGTAATATTCTTGACGGTATTATGCACGAGGATTATTTGGTGGAATTCTTTGGACGCAAATTCCGTTGCTTGGATGCCGGCTTTGAGAAGGACGAACCGGTTGACGTCGTTATTCGCCCTGAAGATATTGATATTGTTTCTGCCGATAAGGGCGATTTGACGGGTGTCGTTACAGCGGTTACCTTCAAAGGCGTGCATTTTGAGACCATTGTTGATTTCAAAGGCTTTAAGTGGATGATTCAGACTACCGATTATTATCCGGTTGATTCCGTTATCGGTATTGTGTTGAATCCCGAGGATATTCACATTATGAAGAAATCGGAATATTCCGGTGAGTTTGGTGATTACAGTTCTTATTCTGAAGAATTTGATGAAATGGCTAACCCCGAGATCGATTTGACCGAGGATGCCGCGGAGGCGGAAGCATGATCAAATCGAGAGGGGCGGCCGCACCTTTTGCGGTATGGATGGCGCTGTTTACCGTTATCCCGCTCGGTATCGTTTTGTGGTTTGCGTTTACCGATGACGGTGGTAACTTTACGCTGTCTAACTTATCTTCCATTGTTGAATACGCCGGTACGTTCGGCATTTCCATTGCACTTGGTGCGATCGCGACAGTGATCTGCCTCGTTTTGGCGTTCCCGCTTGCCTACACCATCTCTCGCGCACAAGGCCGTGTACAACAGACGATGGTGATGATCATTATGTTGCCGATGTGGATGAATTTCCTGCTTCGCACGTATGCGTGGATGTCCATTTTGGAGAACAACGGTTTTATCAATCAGTTACTGCGCCTCGTTGGTCTGTTATCGGAGGGGCAGTCGTTGACGTTGATCAATACCAATGCGGCTGTCATACTGGGTATGGTATATAATTTTCTGCCCTTTATGGTGTTGCCGTTATATTCCGTTATGGCAAAGATCGACAGCAGTGTGATCGAAGCGGCACAAGATTTGGGTTCAAACGTTTTTCAGGTGTTCCGCAAAGTGATTCTCCCGTTGTCGGTACCCGGTATGCTCAGCGGTATTACAATGGTGTTTGTGCCTGCTGTCAGTACTTTCGTTATCACCAAATTGCTTGGCGGCAGCAAGACGCTGATGATTGGTGATACCATTGAAACCATGTTTATCGGTCAAGGTGCCAACTATCACGTTGGCGCCACGTTGTCGCTTGTGCTGATGGTGATGATTCTCATTTGCATGGCGGTCACCGGCATGGTGGATAAGGGAGAGGAGGATGAGTTGTCGTGAAAACTCTCTCCCGTATTTATAACGGCTTGATTTTTGCGTTTTTGTATGCGCCTATCGTCGTGTTGATCGTATTCTCATTCAACGATTCCAAGAGTCGCGTGGTTTGGAATGGCTTTTCGTTGCGTTGGTATGAGGAACTGTTCCGCGACGAGGAGATCTTGGCAGCGCTTGGAGTTACTTTATCGGTGGCGGTCATTGCAACGATCGTTGCAACCGTTATCGGTACACTGGCGGCAATTGGTATCCGCAGTGTTAACCGCCGTTTAGGTAAGGTTTTGCTCGCGGTTAATAACTTTCCGATGGTCAACCCCGAGATTGTGACAGGTATTGCTTTAATGCTGCTTTTCGTCTTTATTTACCGTACCACGGGCTTGTTACAGCCCGGTTATACCACGCTTTTATTGTCGCATATCACGTTCTGTATTCCCTACGTGATTTTACAGGTAATGCCCAAACTCCGTCAGGCTAATCCGCACTTATACGAAGCGGCGGTGGACCTCGGTTGTCCGCCCGTTTCGGCATTTTTTAAAGTTATGGTTCCGGAGATTTTACCGGGCATCATTACAGGTGCGCTGATGGCGTTTACGATGTCGCTCGACGATTTCGTTATCAGTCTGTTTACCTCGGGTGCTTCGGCACAAAACTTGTCGGTCACGATCTACGCAATGGTTAAACGTCGCGTGACACCCGAAATCAATGCGCTTTCCACGCTGATGTTTGGTGCGGTGTTGATTTTGCTCGTGCTTATCAACGTTTTGCAGATCCGTTCGGAGCCTTCGCGCAAAGGAGGAAAAGCAAAATGAAACGTGTGTTAGTTGTTGCATTGCTTTTTTCTCTGTTACTTTCCTGCTTTTCGGTTTCGGCGGAAGAGATCGATACCGGTGTTACGCTTAACGTGTATAACTGGGGTGAATATATTGATCCTGCCGTAAACGATTTGTTTACTGAAGAAACGGGCATCAAGGTCAATTACAAGAACTTTACCGATAACGAGAGTATGTATGCGGTGCTGGATTCCGGTGCTGCCGTTTATGATATTATCGTACCCTCGGACTATATGATCGGTAAACTGATTAACGAAAACAAGCTGGCAAAGCTGAATTTCGAAAACATCCCCAATGCCGCTAAGATCAATCCGTCTCTTTTGAACCCCAATTACGATCCCGAAAATTTATATTCGGTACCGTACACGTGGGGTACTGTCGGTATTTTCTACAATACCAAATACGTGGACAAAGCAGATCTGCAAGATGGTTGGGATCTTCTTTGGAACGAGAAATACAGCGGACGCATCTTTATGTTTGATAACCCGCGCGATGCGTTTGGTATTGCTCTTTTGAAATGCGGTTATTCGCTCAACACGTTGAATGTTGATGAGTGGAATGAAGCCTATGAGGCGCTCCGTCTGCAAAAGCCGATCCTCCATCAGTACGTTATGGATCAGGTCTATGACAAAATGATCAACGAAGAAGGTTGGATCGCGCCGTATTATGCCGGTGACGGCATCATTATGATGGATGAAGAAGAGGGTAATCCCGATATTGACTTTTTTGTTCCGACCAACGGAACCAATTTGTTCGTGGATGCCTTGTGTGTGCCGGCAAATTCGCCGCATAAGCGCGAGGCGGAGGAATACATCAATTTCCTGTGTCGCCCCGATATTGCATTGTTAAACGCGGAATATATCGGGTATTCCACACCGATCGAGGAAGTACGCGCTGCGTTAGATCCCGAAATTGCCGAAAATGAAAATTTTTATCCGTCGGAATCGGTGCTGGAAAAAGCGGAAATGTATATCACGTTACCGACCGATATCAGCATGCATATGGATTCATTGTGGATGAAACTGAAACTTGCTGATCCCGTGTGGTCTGTGTTTACCATTTTGGTAGGGGTTGCGGCAGTGCTGTGCTTTGCGCTGTATATTGTGCGCCGCATTCGAAGAAAGAGGTAAGTTATGTCGCGCTTTACTACCATATTGTTTGATTTGGACGGCACGCTGATCGATACGATCGCCGATCTCGCCGATGCTACCGAAGCGACGTTGCGTGAAATAGGACGCGGCAGAGCGGATGGAAAGCCCGTTCATTCCTTTGATGAATATCATCAATTTGTCGGTAACGGCGGCAGAAAACTTGTGGAACGTGCGATGGGAGAGGGGAGTACCACGAAAGAGGTGGACGCTGCCTTTGCCCGCTTTTTGGAGATCTACGACCGCAATTTCTGTGTCAAGACCGCACCGTACGATGGTATTTACGATCTGCTTGATGAATTGGTAAAACGAGGCTATAAGCTGGGAATCGTAACCAACAAACCTGAAACGCAGGCACGCAAATTGGCGGAGTTGTTATTTTCTCGATATCCGTTCGGTTGTGTGTACGGCGGGGCAGTGGAGGGAAGACCTCACAAACCCGATCCGCAGGTCGTTCGATTGGCACTCAATGATTTGGATGCCACAGCAGAGGAAACGTTGTTCGTCGGCGATTCCAACGTGGATATCTTTACCGGGCATAACGCGGGACTGGTTGCCGCGGGTGCTATATGGGGATTTCGCGGTGAGGCAGAATTGCGCGAAGCCGGTGCCGATATTTTGATAAACCATCCTACGGACCTTTTACAGTATCTTTGATTTTTTGTATAACACCTGCCACTTTTCTGTTGACAACGGTTCGAAAAAGTGTTATGATTACTTTCGTTCCGGAAACGGAGAGGTGTCCGAGCGGTTTAAGGAGCCGGTCTTGAAAACCGGTGACTCGAAAGAGCCAAGGGTTCGAATCCCTTCCTCTCCGCCACACTTTTCAAGTGAATAAATAGGCCGTTTGCTCACCGCATTCGGTTTGTTATGGAGAAGTACTCAAGTTGGTGACGAGGCGCCCCTGCTAAGGGCGTAGGTCGGGTAACCGGCGCGAGGGTTCGAGTCCCTCCTTCTCCGCCAATAACAAAAGCACCCCAACAGGGGTGCTTTTGTTATTCTCGAAATGTGAGAACTCGAACCTGAGAAGGTCTCGGCGACCAAAAAAGTTGCGGTGGTAAGTTTTTAGCTGAGAGCGTGCTGTCGGGTGCCAAAATTCGAAGAATTTCGGTCGACAAGCCGCCGCAGAGCCATTCGACGGGTAGTTCCTGTTTTTTGTGTGGGTGAAAAGGGTCTTGTAGGTGTGAAATTTGGAGAATTTTGGGTTGTACATATGAATCTATCGTGGTATAATATGTTTGCAAAAAGCGCATATCCATACCGGAATCGATAATCTTAGTTTTGGAGGGGATTTTATGAAGAAAAAAATATTGAGCGTACTACTGGCTGCCATCCTGTTGTTAAGCCTAATGCCCACCGCGGTTTTTGCGACTGAATCGACAAATTATGGGCTATACATAGGCGGTGTGCAGGTAACCGAAAACAACAAGGGTGACCTTGTTACGGCAATTAACAATGCCGTAGGCGCTACCGTTGCCACAGGCTCGGCATCCTATACCCCTGCTACCGAAGATGAACCTGCAACTCTGGTGCTAAACAACTTCAACTACAAGGGTAACGGATACGAATACGACGTGTGGTATGATTGTAACTACTATGCGGCAATTTATACTCTTGAAGATTTAAACATCATCTTACAGGGCGAAAACTCCATTGCCTGTATGCCAACAGAGGAAGATTATAGCATTGCTGTTTACTGTGAAGCCACACTTACTGTTTCCGGCAACTCTACCGGAGCTTTAAAAATAAGTGATGTAGATGATGGTGTTTTTGCCTACTATGTAACCATCGAAGATGCTATTTTGGAAGTATCCAGCATTTTTTGCGGTATATACGGCGAAGATATAATTATTGACAACTCCGAAGTGAAGATAAAGTGCGAAGAAGAAGGCATCTACGTTTGGGAGGATATAACAATTATAGACAGTATTGTGGATGTGTTGGCCGAAGACTGCGCCCTAAACTGCGCACCCACATTTGTTGGCGAGCATAAGGTATACACGGGATTTGCTGTCGGTATGTATGAGTATACCGAGGATAAAGCGGATGACTGGGTTTACAAGACATATCACGTTCTAATCGTTAAGGGGGAAGTTGACGTCTATCCTCTCTGGATTGGCGAAGAGCAGTTTACCGAGAATAATCTTACCTTCTCCGATGGCAATGGCGGTACTGCTACCTACACCCCCGCAACCGAAGATGCTCCTGCAACCCTAACACTGAATAACTTCAACCTCTCCGGCGAAGGCGTTTTGTCTACCGGTCTTGAACGATGGAGAGCATATTCGCTAATTACCTCTACCGAGGAAGAACTAAATATCGTTTTAAAGGGTGAAAACAGTGTAATTTGCACAGGCACCGGTGATGAATACAGCGATTTCTATGCCATTACCGGTTGGAACATTACGTTTTTGGGTAGTGGTGGAAATGACTCTTTAACAGTTAGTGGTGGAAGCCTTGGTATTGATGCTCTTTCCGTAACTGTTGAAAACTGCACTTTAGAGGCTGTTGGCGGTCTGTGTGCAATTGCAGATATTTGGAGCGGGCCTATCGTTTCCAACCTTAAGGGCTCATACGTTGTGTATGCCGGCACTGCTGATGACCATCCCGTAGCTGATGCTACCGATCCTTTAACCTATGATAACCTATACATTAAATTCGTTCCTACCTATACTGTAACCTATGTGGTGGATGATGAAGTAGTACATACCGAGGTTGTAGAGCAAGGAAAGGATGCTACTGCTCCCGAAATTCCTGCCAAGGAAGGCTATGACAAAACCGCTCCCAAATGGGATAACGATGGCAAGAGCATCTCTTCCGATATCACAATCACCGCTGTATACACAAAGAACGAGCCCGGCAAATACAAGGATGCAACCCCCGAAAGCAATGTTGGTGGCGGCAAGCTGACCGAAGCGATCGAAACCCTTAAGGAAAAAATCCCCTTCACAAGTGAGGAAAAGGGACAAATCGAATTCGGCGCCGATGTAGAAATTTGGCTTGAGGTTAAGGATGCTTCCGATTCTGTGTCCAACACAGACAAGGAAGAAATAGAAAAGATGCTTGGTGACAGCAGCGGTGCTCTTTATTTAGATATTTCTGTGTTTAAGAAAATCGGCGACAACGAGGCATCTCGCTTGTCACAGCTAAATGATAAGGTTCAGATTTCCATCAAACTGGATGACAACTATATAAACACAGATGAGAACGTAACTCGGACCTACAGCATTATCCATGTGCATAATGGCACAGCGGAAATCATCACTCCGGAGTTTGATGAAGCAAGCAAGACCCTGACCTTTATGACCGACCGTTTTTCTACCTATGCACTAGTTTATTCCGATGAGGTAACCACACCTCCTACGGATGTACCCGAAACCGGCGACAACTCCCAGCCTGTCTTCTGGGGGCTCTGTATGTCGCTAAGCCTCCTCGCAGCTGCAGCGTTACTCCTGTGCGCTAAGAGAACACATTTAATGCAACGCTAAGCGAACCTGCGTTGCATCATTGTATCAAATAGCGTAGTATATGCCAAACAAAACAGCACCCCAAAAGGGGTGCTGTTTTTGCTGTTTTATTATTAAATTATTTGACAATGTCACCGACGCCGTTGAAAATATATTTCGGTCTGTAAGGATAACGGTCGATCGTTTCTCTGTCTGTTACGCCCGACAGTACCAATACGGTATCGACGTTTGATTCAATACCCGCGATGATATCCGTGTCCATACGGTCACCGATAAAAGCGATTTCTTGCGAATGGCAATTGAGCTTATTAAGTCCGTGACGGAGCATTAATGGATTTGGTTTACCCACAAAATACGCCTTTTTACCGGTTGCCATTTCGATGGGGGAAATCAAAGCACCCGTTGCGGGCATAATTCCCTTTTCGGTCGGTCCGGTAATATCGGGGTTGGTACCGATAAGTTTAGCACCTGCCAGAACCAGGTTGATTGCTTTTTCAATCTTCTCGAAACTATACGTGCTTGTTTCACCCACAATGACGTAATCGGGGTTAACGTCATTCATATAAATGCCGTGGTCGTAAAGAGCTTTGGTAAGTGCCGCCTCACCGATTACGTAGGCAGTGCTGCCGGGGGACTGCGAATGTAAAAATTCGGCGGTCGCCATAGCGCTGGTGTAAAAATGCGAAGCACCCACATTCAGTCCCATTCTGCCGAGTTTCATGCTTAACTCGTGAGGCGTTTTTTCGGAGCTGTTTGTTAAAAACACGAATTTTTTATCGTTATCAATCAACCAGTTGATAAATTCCTGAACGCCGTCCAGTACTTTATTACCGTGGTAAATAACACCGTCCATATCGCAAATGAAACCCTGTTTATTCTTTAATTCGTTCACAACAATCACCTCAAAGATACATCGTCCTCTAAAGTCTATCACATTGTGTTGAAAATAACAAGATATTATGCGTGACGAACGATATGAACTTGTCAAGCAGAGCCGTCATCAAAAGTGATTTTACGAATCCCCGCATTGTATGCGGGGATTTTTTTGTATGCAAAAAAACACTTGCCAAAGTGCGCGTTTGGGTGTATGCTGACAGACAGTGAAAAAGGGGTGAGGGCGTAGTGGCGATTGTCAGATTTATCAAAAAGCACGCTGTGTTTTGTGTAGCGGTAGCAGCGGCGTTGATTACTTGTTTTTTTGTGCCGCCCGATGCAGAATACCTGACCTATTTTGATTGGAAAACGCTGGTGTGTTTATTTTTAACGCTGGCAGTGGTTTGTGCGTTGCGTAACATCAAATTCTTTACGATCGTTGCCAGACGGCTGGTACAGTTTTCCGGTAATTTGCGCAGTTTGTTTTTAATGCTGATCTGCATTACGTTTTTAGGATCTATGTTGATCGCCAACGATATGGCGTTAATTACGTTTTTACCGTTAGGCTATTTTGCGTTAGCGACCGCTAAACAGGAACGCTATATGGCGTACTTGTTTATTTTACAGAATATTTCCGCTAATCTCGGTGGTATGCTGACTCCGTTCGGTAATCCTCAAAACTTGTATTTGTATTCGTATTTTCATATCCCGACGAGTGAATTTTGCGGGATTATGTTAGCTCCTTTTTTGCTCGCAATTTCACTTTTGGCGCTGGCGTGTTTATTTGTCAAACCTACAAAATTATCAATTGAGGAATCTTTCCCGGAAAAGCTTAACCGTCGTCGTACGGTAGCATATCTTATCCTTTTTGCGATTTCGCTTTTGGTGGTATTCCGCGTAGTCCCGATCGTGATCGGTTTGATTCTGGTGACTGTCGTATTGTGGGTAGCGGACAGAGAATCTTTGTTGATGGTGGATTATCCGCTTTTGGGAACGTGTTTCTTTTTCTTCATCTTCTCGGGTAACCTTGCTCGAATCGACGCGGTAAATATCTTTTTCTCGCAGTTGCTGCAGCAGGATACGTTGCTCGTATCAATCCTATCCTGTCAGGTGATCAGTAACGTGCCGTCGGCTATTTTGTTGTCACGTTTTACGACAGATTATCCGTTGTTACTGTTGGGCGTGAATATCGGCGGTACCGGTACATTGATTGCTTCACTAGCCAGTTTGATCACGTTTAGTGAATATCGGCTTTTGTATCCCGGTCACGGGAAACTTTATTTTTGGTTGTTTACCTTAATCAACGTTATTTTTCTTGTGATTATGACGGTAGCGGCGAAACTGTTTTTTGTGTAATATGAATCACTGCTGAAAATGCTGTGAAACGGGTATAATAAAAGGCACCTGACAGGTGCCTTTTTTCATTTTTAAAGCAATTGACTTGTCGGCGCTTCCTTTTTATGATACTATATGAAAGATAATGGTGTGTAGTTTATAGACAGCTTTGGCAGAGTCGGTGATCGCATTGAATACAACGATGACGAAACACTGGCGAAAGTAGATATTCGATAAACGACTATGAGGAGGGAGTCGGGTGAGTTATATTACAACCTATTCAAAAAAGCCCCTTGATCCCGTAACGGCGGCGCCTGAGGAGATTCAAATTGTTGATATCGCGCACGCGTTGTCGCTGATGTGTCGGGCGAACGGACATTTTCCGTACTTTTATTCGGTGGCACAGCATTGTGTGAATTGTGTGATGGAAGCGCGGGCGAGAGGCTATTCCGAGCGAGTACAGCGTGGGTGTCTATTACACGATGCGAGCGAGGCGTATTTGTCGGACGTAACGCGCCCGATCAAACAGTTGTTACCGTATTATCTTGAGGTGGAAGAACGGCTGCAAAACGTGATTTTTGACAAATGGATCACACCGACGTTGACCGAGGAAGAACGTCGTCAGATATTCGACGTGGATGATACGCTTTTGTATCACGAGTTTATGGAGATTATGGGGGAGCGGGTAGCAGAAACACCTCCGCCGCTGTATGCCACATTGGATTTTTCGCGTGTGGAGTTTTCACTTGTGGAAAAACAATATGCCGAATTATTCGAAACATTGACCGACGGTGCATAACATAATTTTTTTGACAAAATTTGTTGTAGTTTTTCTTTACGGTACTTGAAAATTTCGGCAGAGTGTATTATAATGTTTGTGATTATTGGATTGTTAAAAGAACGGAGGATCTTTTTTATGTTAGTAACTATGAACGATGTGTTACCCCAAGCCAAAAAAGGCCATTATGCCGTTGGTTTGTTCAATGCCGTAACGTTGGAACTGGCACAGGGTATCATTGCAGCCGCTGAGGAAACCGGATCGCCGGTTATTTTTGGTACGGCGGAAGTTTTGTTGCCTTATAATTCCCTTGAGGATTTGGCAATGATCTTGATTCCGATGGCAAAACGTGCCAAGGTTCCGGTAGTTGTGCATTTGGATCATGGTCTGCATAAAGAAACCTGCTTGAAGGCTCTCAAACTCGGTTTCTCGTCTATTATGTACGATTGCTCTACCGATACATATGAGAACAACTGTGCTCGCGTTAAGGAAATGGCAGATATTGCTCACTCTTACGGTGCTTCCATTGAGGGCGAGATCGGTCACGTCGGCGGTGCGGAAGGTGCTGCTACGGCAGAACAGCAGGACGACGCTGCGAAATTCTACACCACTCCTGAAGAGGCAAAGGATTTTGTGGAGCGCACGGGCGTTGATGCGTTGGCGATTGCTGTCGGTACCGCACACGGTGCTTACAAGCTGCCTCCGAAACTCGACTTCGACCGTATCCAAAAGATCGCGAACACGGTGTCTACGCCGTTGGTGTTGCACGGCGGTTCCGGCTTGACGGATGAGGATTTCCGTAAGTGTATCGAAATGGGTATTTCCAAGGTGAATATCTTTACCGATATCAACATTGCCGCCGTTGCTGCTGCTTTGGCGCACTTCACCGATATGGGTAAAGGTATCATTGATTTGTTGCCTTCCATTCGTGATGCTATCAAAGTGTCCGTTTCGGAAAAAATGCAGTTGTTCGGTTGCTGCGGCAAAGCCGGTGGCATTGCCGGTGTGCCGGATGAAGCAATGATCCGCCGCATTGTGGAAGAAGTACTGCGCAGCCGTCGCGGTTAAAAATGAAACAGAAACGCCGTTCCGATATACGTCGGAACGGCGTTTTTTTAACACGCGGAGGTATACGGTGCTAACGTGATGCGTACAAAATAGCCTTGTTCATGCTGACAGACGGGGCACTGTTGCGGTGCGGATTTGGCGGTATGAACGTGACCGCAATTCAAGCATAGCCAGCCACATTCCATATCGGATACGAACAACTGATTTTGTTCCATCCAATCGGCAAACTTTTTGAAACGTTCGCTGTGACTTTTTTCGATTTGTGCGATGTTGCGGAACGAGGCGGCAATGGCGGAAAAGCCCTCTTTTTCGGCGATTTCGGCAAATGTTTTGTATACCGGGTCATACTCTTCCATTTCATTATGATGAGCATTTTTGAGCAATTGAAGCACGGATTCGGTGGTTTCTACCGGATAGGTGCCGTCAACCGTAACGGTTTCACCGTCCAGATCTTTAAGATGATTCATAAAAATAGTAGCGTGTTCTTTTTCTTGATCGGCGGTAAAGCGAAAGATACATTCAATTACGTGAAGTTTTTGCTTTTTTGCTTTTTCGGCGGCAAAAGTGTAACGGTTGCGCGCTTGGCTTTCGCCTGCAAAAGCACGCATCAAATTCGCCTTTGTTTCACTGTTTTTGAATTCAACTGACATAACATTATCCTCCCAAACTTGTTTTGTGGATATTGTTGCCGTGATTTTTTGAAATATTCATACACTTGATACTACTTGACGAGAAAGACGAAGTATGTTACCATATGATAAATTTTGTAATTTAAGGAGTTGGTTTTCGTGGATCCGCTTCCTCGAAGTAGGCAGCACAACCGGGCATACGTGCCTTCCAAACCGTATTTTGTAGGTGGGAGGGGCTTGTATGTTTAAGCAATTATTACTGCAACTGATTCTCATTTTGCTCAATGCTTTTTTTGCGGCGACCGAAATCGCGGTTATTTCCCTTAACGAAAAAAAGGTGAAAGCACGCGCGGAGGACGGCGATAAAAAAGCGCTGAAAATGCTTCGAATGATTGAAAATCCGACGCGGTTTTTATCAACCATTCAGATCGGCATCACGCTAGCCGGCTTCTTGGGTTCGGCATTTGCAGCGGATAACTTTTCCGAGCGTTTGAGTGATTTTCTTGTTGTAGCGCTCCATCTGACGGAAGCGCAAAAAGGTGTGATCGATACCGTATCGGTTATTGTGATTACCATTATCCTATCGTTCTTCACCTTGGTGCTTGGTGAATTGGTACCTAAGCGTGTGGCAATGCGGCACAAGGAAAAGCTTGCCGAGGCGGTATGTGGCACAATTTCCGTGCTCACGGTTATCTTAAAACCGATCATTTGGTTACTTACCGTTTCCACGAACGGCGTCGTTCGGTTGTTCGGTATTGATCCTCATGCGAAAGAAGATCCTGTATCGGAAGAGGATATCGTGCTGATGCTGGATGCGGGTGCGGATGAGGGCTCGCTTGACGAGAACGATATTGAATACATCAAGAACGTATTTAAGCTCGACGGTATGATCGCCGAGGACGTGATGACGCCTCGTAAAGCGGTTGTCTTTATTCCTTACGACGCCACCGATGAGGAGATCCTGCAGGTGATTGAAGAAGAAGGGTATTCCCGTATTCCCGTTTATTCCGAAAAGCCGGATAACATCGTGGGTATCCTTTACAGTCGCGACTATTTGTTGCGGCGCAATCGTCCCGGTTTTACACTGGAGAAGGCAATGTTTGAGCCGACCTTTGTCCCTGAAACAGCGCATTTAGACGTGCTTTTTAAGGATATGCAAAAGGATCACAATCACATTGTCATTTTGGTGAACGAATACGGCGAAACCTCGGGTATCGTGACGATGGAAGATATTTTGGAAGAGATCGTCGGTGAAATTTGGGATGAAAGTGATGAGGCGGTAGAGGAGTTCCAAGAACTTGGCGAAAACACCTACCGTGTGTTGTGCTCCACAGCTGTGGAAGATTTCTTTACGTTCTTCTCAATCGAGCCGGAGGAAGAAACGGAAGCGACTACCGTTAATGGTTGGTTGACCGAAACGGTGGGCAGCATCCCCGAAAAAGGATATACGTTTGATTTCGAACATCTTACCGTGACTGTCGACAATGCGGATGATTTTATGACGCACGAGATCGTGGTCAAGGTGGGCGAGAAGATACTCGACGAAAACGATTAAAAAAAGAGCGGATATGGATTTCCATATCCGCTCTTTTACTATTTTGTTACAGTGCAGCCATCGGTCCGAAAACGGCAATCATAATGGCATACATAATGGGGATTGACACCACGCACAGCGTGTGGGAAATGAGCGCCATACTGGCACCCGTTTTTGGGTTTCCGCCATAGGCCTCGGGGAACACGACGGTGTTAAGTCCAAGTGGTGCCGCACACGCGAAGAACGTGAGGAAAAGAGGCACGTTGCTGATCTCAAGATCCAAAACGGAATTGAGCAGTTCCTTGACACCGAACAAGGCGGCAACCAGTACCGCCGGCAAAACAACAAGGCGCAGCGCGGTAGCCAAATATACCTTTTTGTTTTGTATCATTTCGCGGATGTCGTAGCTCGCGATCGTGAAGCCGGCAAGCAACATAGCAACAGGACCCATACAGGATTTCAAGTTGCTCATAGCAGAAAGCACAAACGAGGGCAGATACGATCCAACTCCTGTTATACCGACTACGATACCAATGAGCATGGCAACTGTCGGGGCGTTGAGTATCTTCTTTAAGACGCTGCCCTTATATTCACCACCGGGAACCAGAACGCTGATACCCCAAATATAAATCATCAGGCTGAAGGGGAGATAGAAGAGCTTGTAATACGAGAGAACCTCATCACCGAACAGTGCCAATACAACGGGATCACCAATATAACCGCCGTTGGCAAAAGCCAGGGCATACATATAAATGCCACGCTCGGGAGATTTTTCGCGTATAAACACTTTTCCCAGCGGGATGGCGATTGCCATACTTAAGGCAACGCAAGCGATACCAAAGAAAATGTTGGTTGCGTGTGTGCTGAGCGTATTGATGGTGCAGTATGTAGCCATAGTGCTGAAACTTAGCGCGGGACAAAACACCCACGTTTCCAGTTTTGCCATAACTTTACCCGCGTTGTCGGGTAATATTTTACACTTTTTGATAATAAAACCTACGGCAATGCAAAAGAAAAGCATCAGCATGGGATTCAGCGTTGCCAAAAAAGTTGTTAACATAAACAAAGCCTCCGAGTTTCTGAGAAAAGGTGTTATCCGTTTTCGTTATACCTTTGTAAAGCGATATTCGGTGACGGTGTGGTAGGTTTCACCGGCTTTGAGCACGGTGGACGGATAATCGGGGTTATGCGGACTGTCGGGGAAATGCTGCGTTTCCAAGCAGAAGCCCTGATACTGTGACATCGGACCGCCTTTACCGAAATCCACTTTCAACAGATTGCCGGTATACAACTGTACGCCGGGTTGATCGGTATAACAATCCATACGGATGCCCGTCTTGTTAGAAATAGTGGTAGCACAGTGCTTCCATGCGTTTGCCTCGCCGTTGAGGATAAAGTTATGATCGTAACCGTTTCCAAGCTTGATCTGTTCATGGTCGCCTGCAATATCGCGTCCGATCGGCTTGAGTTCGCGGAAATCAAACGGCGTGCCTTCTACCGGTAAAGCCTCACCGAGCGGGATCAAATGCTCGTTAACCGGCAAGATCGCGTCGGCGGAGATTTGCAGCAAGGTATCCAAATTGTTGCCGCCGTCGTATCCGTTCAAGTTGAAATAGGCGTGCTGTGTCATATTCAGAATCGTGTCTTTATCGGTGGTTGCCGTGTACTCCAACGACAGGGTATTATCCGGCGTTACCGACACGCGTAAGTCGGCAGTGACGTTGCCGGGATAACCGACCTCACCGTCGGGAGAAAACTGACGAAGGGTGATGGCGGTATCTTCTACTGCTGCAACCTCCCAGTTTTTAACTTGCCATCCACCTGCACCGCCGTGCAGATGGCAAAATTCATTTTCATTGCAACCCACGTCGTAGGTAGTGCCGTTCAGTTCGAAGGTGCCACCTGCAATACGGTTGGCATATCTGCCTACCGTGACACCGATACAACCGACTTCGTGCAGATATTCCTCTAAACTGGCATATCCCAACACGACGTCTTTTCCATCAAACACCAAATTTGTTAAGGTGCCGCCGTAGGTGATAAAGGTAACGGATAAGCCACCCTCACCGGTGACTGTTAATTGTTCAACAGTTTCACCGTTTGGCAGGGTTCCGTAAGGTTTACGTGTTACTGACATATTCATCCCTCCATTTCAAATCAGTATAGCGCAAAAGGGGGAGTTTTGTCAATTAAAACCATTGACAAAAAGCAGGAAATCCGTATAATCAAAGTATAGCAGAACAATTGTTCTTTTCGAGCGAGGTGTTGGTTGTGGAGCGTACGATCCTACATTGTGATTGCAATTCTTTTTTTGCTTCGGTGGAGTGCGTCTATCGACCGGAATTATGGCATCTCCCGATGGCGGTTTGCGGTGATCCTGATAATCGGCATGGTATTGTACTTGCAAAAAATGAAGCGGCAAAACAGTATGGTGTCGTTACGGCAGAAACGGTATGGCAGGCAAAGAAAAAATGTCCCGAGCTTGTTATCGTTCCGCCGCATTATGATCGGTATGAAGAATTCTATCAGCGTATCAATGCGATATATTGTGAATATACCGATCGTGTTGAACCTTTTAGTATTGACGAATCTTGGCTGGACGTTACCGGCAGTCGTTTACTGTTTGGGGATGGTAAAACGATTGCCGACACCTTGCGCCGTCGTATCAGAGAAGAACTGGGGCTTACTGTTTCGGTAGGAGTTTCATTTAATAAAACGCTGGCGAAAATGGGTAGTGATTATCGTAAACCGGATGCCACCACTGTTTTTTCAAAGGAAAACTATCAGTCGATCTTATATCCTATGCCGGTATCAAACTTGATTTTTGCCGGTCGCAGCGCTACCGAAACAATGGCGCGTATGGGGATCAAAACAATTGGTGATCTGGCAGCCGCCGACCGCGCGTGTATGGTATCGGCGCTTGGCAAATTGGGCGGTCAGTTGCACGATTATGCGTGTGGAATCGATCCAACACCGGTGAGATTGTTTACGGATAAGCGTGAAATGAAATCGTGTGGAAACGGCACGACCTTTCCGCACGATCTGGAAACGACGGATCAGTTGCATAACGGCTTGTTATACTTGGTTGAGCCGGTGGCGGCGCGGTTGCGCTCGCACGGATTACAGTGTAAAACCGTGCACGTTACGGTGAAACTCCCGTCACTGAAGACGATTTCGCATCAACGAACGTTATCCCACTCAACGTCTGTTACCGCCGAGCTGTACGAGGGGGCGCTTTTAGCGCTGCGCGATTGCTGGAACGAGGGGATGTCGGTGCGTAGCTTGACGGTGACCGCTGTCAATCTGTGCGAAGGGGAAGCACCTCAACAACTGGATTTGTTTGAAAGTGATGACGAAAAGCACGAACAGCTTTCGGCGTTGGATGCTACGGTGGATGTACTGCGTGACCGTTTTGGAAAAGATGCGGTTAAACGCTTGGCGATCCTGCGTAACAAAAACGGTCACCCGCACGAAAAATAATCCTTGAAATAAGTGCGTAGATTTTCTGAAAAAATCTGTTGACAAACGACAAAGTAGCCGTTATAATAGACAAAGTCGCCGCGCGCGACAGTATGGCCCGGTAGTTCAGCTGGTTAGAACGCTAGCCTGTCACGCTAGAGGTCGACGGTTCGAGCCCGTTCCGGGTCGCCAT
>JAZQTM010000027.1:0-13805 GCA_045630765.1 Acutalibacteraceae bacterium
CCACAGACCCTTCACAGCGGGGAAAGGAGGACGGGGACGGGGCATACCGCGCTTGCCCTCGATAGAATTCAGCAGAGCGGTTTCCTCACCGCAGACGAAGGCGCCTGCGCCCAGACGGATGTGAGCCTGGAAGTTAAAACCGGAGCCCAGAATGTTCTGGCCCAGGATACCGACCTCGTTCATCTGACGGAGGGCATTTCTCAGCCGGTTAACGGCAGTGGGATATTCCGCACGGACATAGAAGTAGCCCTCGGAAGCGCCGATGGCGTAGCCGGCGATCATCATGCCTTCGATGACGGCATAGGGATTGCCTTCCAGGATGGAACGATCCATGAATGCGCCGGGGTCGCCTTCGTCGCCGTTGCAGACCACATACTTCTGGTCGCTTATGGAGCCGTAGGCAAACATCCACTTGCGGCCGGTGGGGAAGCCCCCGCCGCCACGGCCACGCAAGCCGGAATCGGTAACAACCTGGATAACGTCATCAGGCGTGTACTCGGTCAAGCACTTGGCAAGAGCTTTGTAACCGTCGTTTGCCACGTACTCATCCAACGATTCAGGATTGATCACACCGCAGTTACGCAGCGCAACACGAACTTGTTTTTTATAGAAGTCAGTCTCGTTAAGAGCTTTGATGGTGCCGTTTTCTTCAACAGTCTCATCATACAGCAAACGAGTCACAACGTTGCCGTCACGCAGATGTTCGGCCACAATTTCAGGGATGTCTTCGACTTTCACCTGAGAGTAGAAGCAACCTTCCGGATATACGATCATGATCGGGCCGAGTGCGCAAAGACCAAAGCAACCGGTACGAACAATTTGAATTTCATCGGTCAAATTGTTGGCTGCCAGCTCTTTTTCAAGTGCCTCGATAATTTCTTGGCTGTGAGAGGAGGTACAACCTGTACCGCCGCAAACCAAAACATGAGCACGATATGTGTCTTTTCCTTCGACGCCGTTTGCATCGTTGGAAGAACCCATACGTATTGCAATTTTTTCGCGAGTTTCATCGCAGATTGCTTGCAATTCAGCAATGGATTTCATAACAAAACCTCCTGTTATTGAATACTTAATTACCTGTTAATGGAACGAATGTCAAAACAGGTCGTAATTTTTATTTACCGTACTTAGCCAAAATACCGGGGACATCGTCAGCCGTCAGGTTACCGTACACATCGTTGTTAACCGTGAGAACGGGAGCCAAACCGCAAGCGCCGATGCAACGGCAAGCCGACAAAGAGAATTTGCCGTCAGCAGTGCACTCGTCAGCATCAATGCCGAGTAATTCCTTAAACTTATCGAACACATCGCCTGCACCTTTAACGTAGCAAGCAGTACCGAGACAGACAGAAACGTCGTACTCACCTTTCGGGGACAGTGCAAACTGTGCGTAGAACGTAGCTACACCATACACCTTTTCCAGCGGTACATTCATACCCTCGGCGATCATGTCCTGGACTTCCACAGGAAGGTAACCGTAGATTCCCTGTGCTTCCTGCATAACGCCCATCAGGCGGCTGGGATCGTGCTTATTCGCATCGATGACCTTCTGCAGAGCAGCAGCTTGTTCCGGAGTACCTTTGAAAGGAAGTGTGCTGATTTTCTTTTGCATTTACCTTTTCCTCCTTGACAGTATTCATACCTGGCTATTATTATATATGATAAATATGTATTTTGCAATGGTTATCTGCAACTTTGTTAGAATTTTGTCAAACTTTTTTCAAGAAAAAACAAAAAACGCGAATGGTTTGACATTATCGTTGAAAAACGCTATGCTTATCCGGTTGAAAGAGGTGCATTTTTTATGAAAGATCGGTACGATTTAACACGTCGTGCTTGTTATCTCGGCATTATGATACAAGCGTTGGTGCTTAATCTTACACCTTTGTTTTTTGTGACGCTGCGCGAGCAGTTTTCCATATCCTTTGAAAAGATCGGTCGATTGGTCTTGATCATCTTTTTCGTGCAGTTGTGTGTGGATTTTCTGGCAGCTTACGTTATTGATAAAATCCCGCCGCGTCTTTGTATGATATTAGCAGAATCCGCGGCAGCGAGCGGGTTGCTTTTGTTTTCCGTTTTACCGAACGTGATGGAGGACGCGTACGTCGGTATGGTAATCGCGTCCACCGTGTATTCGATCGGTGCGGGATTGTCGGAAGTGATGATCAGCCCGATTGTGGATGCCATTCCATCCAAAGAAAAAACGTCGGCAATGACGTTACTGCACGGCTTTTATCCAATTGGTCAAATTGCGGTTGTTTTATTAACAACGTTGGCGGTTGCCGTTTTCGGTGTGCAACATTGGCCGTATATGATTGCTGCTTGGGCGATTCTTCCGCTTGTGAATTTAGCTTTCGTGATAAAGATTCCTTTCCCGCCAATGCTCAACAAAACGGAAAAGATTTCACTTAAATCGTTAGTTAAGAAACCGTATTTTTGGTTGATGTTCATTTTGATGGTATGTGCGGGTGCGGCAGAAATCTCTATGTCACAGTGGGCTTCCTTGTTCGCAGAGGAAGCGTTAGGCGTATCCAAATTGGTCGGCGATCTTCTTGGACCGTGTCTGTTTGCTGTGTTTATGGGGCTTGGTCGTATGTGGTACGGCATCAAAGGGGAGAAGATCCCGATGACACCGTTGCTTCTTCTTTGCAGCGTTGCGACCCTTCTGTGTTATTTGCTGACGGTCTTCGCTTCGTTACCGTTGTTATCGTTGGTCGGATGCGCTATGTGTGGTCTGGCGGTGAGCTTGATGTGGCCCGGTGTTTTGGGCGTTGCTTCCACGCGTTTTGCAAAAGGCGGTACCACCTTGTTTGCCTTGTTGGCACTCGGTGGCGATATTGGATGCTCACTTGGTCCGTGGCTGACGGGCTTGGTCGCCGATTCCACATCGTACGGATTGAAAGGTGGCTTGCTGACAGCTGCTTTGTTCCCGCTGATTATGTTGTTTTTGCTGATTGTTGAACAAAAAAAGAAGGTTGAGAGTTGATCTCAACCTTCTTTTTTACTTTCATAGATTTTGTGAACCGTGCTCATGATACAGTAATTGCAATACATCCGGCAAAGTAAGCCCTTTTGCTTTGTAGTATGCCACCATCTCGCAGATCAGCATAGAGATGACCACGGCATCCTTCTCACGTGCGTATGTACCGGCAAGGTAACCGCAACTTTCTTCAAAGGCAAACTGGAAGCGTTCAGGTGTGCCTGCTTGTTCCAAGTCAACGATCTGTTCGCCGATGCGTTTGGATTCTGCAAGGACGTTGTATATTTCGCAACCGAATTTTTTGGCAATACGCGTTGCTAAATCCGAAATTTCAATGGATTTAATAACAACGGGCTCTGTCGGTAAAGAGCCTTGGCTTTCACGGCAAGAAAGAATATAATACAACAACAGGCTTCCTGTTTCGTTACTGTCAAGAAATGTGTATTTATCGCCTTGCCGTGCCGCGATACTCACACGATCGCAATCGGGATCGGTGGCAAGGAGCAGATCGGGCTCGGTCGTTTCGGCAAGTTTCAGTGCTAACGTAAACGCTTGCTGCAGTTCGGGATTCGGGGTTGGTGTGGGAGGAAAGTTACCATCCGGCAATTCCTGCTCGGGAACGACCGTCACTTGTGTTAACCCAATGCGTTCCAAAATCTTTCGAACGGGTTTGTTACCTGCACCGTTAAGCGGCGTGTAGATCACTTTAAGGTCGCTCTGCGCGCAAACACCGGGATTGATCTGTTGAGCGGCAACGGCGGCAAGGAAGGCATCCGTCACGTCTTCACCGACGATGTCAATGCGGCCGTCTGCTACCGCAGCGTCAAAGTCCGCCAAACGAATATCCGTAAACATATCCAGCTTCCGTATGCACGTGGTAATGGTGTTTGCGTCCTCGTTGGTTATTTGATGGCCTTCGAGACCATAGCACCTGTACCCGTTAAATTTTGCGGGATTATGACCGGCGGTTACCATAATGCCGGCGTGACAAGCCAAATGCTTTACAGCAAAAGACAGTACCGGAGCGGGCGTGAGTTCTGCAAATAAATGCACCGACACACCGTTTCCCGCAAGTACACGCGCCGCTTCTTTGGCAAACAGATCCGACTTGATACGCGAATCGTAGCCAATGACCACGCAGGGCGCGGGATAGCGCGACGTGAGATAATCGGCAAGTCCTTGTGTTGCTTTTCGAATCGTATAAATATTCACACGGTTGGTTCCTGCGCCGATCGCACCGAGAAGCCCTACCGTTCCAAATTCTAAATCACGGTTGAAACGGTCGGAAATTTCGTTTCGTTTATTGGCGATTTCGCGCAGTTCGACCCCTAAATCAGGGTCGTCAACCGCTTCAGTAAGCCAACGTTCATAACTTCCGGAAATGCTCATAACAGCATCCTTTCTGTGCTTGATTTGTTAATTATACTCTTTTTTGGTAAAAAAATCAAGTCAAGGTATTTGAGAAAAGAAGCACCCGCGATTTTTATCGCGGGTGCTTCTTGTAAAATTACCATTATTTGGTGTTGATTAAACCGTGCGTTTCTAAATGTTTATTGTGCAGTTGGAGTAACCAATCGGGAAGGGTATCGCCTTGGAAATAATGATAATAGATTTCGCTTTCATACCAATAATCCTTCCCGTTATCGGTATGAACGATCGTGCTGTCCTCAAAGACGACAAAATAGAAGGGCTTTGTTACATCGGGAATCTTATTCGCCGTTAAAGTATCCGCCCATGCGACAATGGAATCGGTGTTGGGAATCAGATCTTCGTCGATATACACACGCCCGAGCGGTGCTTCTCCGCCGAAATTATAGAATGAAATTTCCAAAGCATCGTTTTCGTCGAAATCAGATTTTTTTATTGTGTTTATCAGATCTTGACCATTCTGCTTTGCGTTGCAATTTTGATTGATATATTCCTGAGTGGTTTTCGGTAAAACCGATATATCCAGCGGTACGTTTATTTTATACCATTGCATACCTTCGTAGAATCGACATTCCAAACGGTTGACGGTTGGCGAGGATAGTGTTGGAGAGGTGTAATAATATTCGGGATGCATTGCTTCTGACGTGCTTTGCAGTGCGTACCACTTGTCAAAACCGATCTCACGCACTTCTTCCAAAAGCACCTTATACAGTGCATCGGATGAGGAAATAGTACCTTGACCGTTTGTAACGAACAGATCCGAAACGGTATTGGGAAGTTCGGTGTAGATCTTGCGAAACGCTTCGGTTTTATATACTTCACTGTACACGGATTGCAGTTCTTCATCACTGATGAGGATGTTGCGCAGGTGCGTAATGCCGTTGCACTTGATGGC
The DNA here is from genome assembly GCA_045630765.1 of Acutalibacteraceae bacterium. Lineage (GTDB taxonomy): Bacteria > Bacillota > Clostridia > Oscillospirales > Acutalibacteraceae > RGIG3009. Next base: position 5,304 of record JAZQTM010000027.1, read on the forward strand.
AACCGGGACGGTCGTCAGACCGGACGACCAATACCGATCGTGAGATATGCGAAGCAAATCTAAGGAGTAGGCGAGTTGTTCTGATACAATTTTCCTTGCATTTTCGTCGGTCAATTCCATTTGTTCCGTTTTGGAAGTAAAATAGTCTGGGACACGGTTATAGCCATTACCGCTTAAAATACGCACGGATTCAATCTGTTCGGGCTTTGGTGAAAACGACATGGTCGAGTGATACAACCCATAGATTCCGCCGAAATACACACCGCCGAACAATAGTAACGATACGATCATGCCCAGCGCATAACGCGGCAGATTTTTAAAACTGTGTGAGGTGATCACTTGGAACACAAGGGCAAGCAATACGGAAATAATGAACAAAAAGACAACCATACCGATTGTGGAAGCATCCAACGAGTCACTACGTACCACCGTATCAAAGAGACCGAAGGCGGCAACAGCGGTGAGAACCGAACCGACCAAGAAACGGTAGATGCCTTGTAAAATGCGATTCGGTGCCGATTTACCTGCAGATTCACTGCCTCGCTTGACAAACAGAAAAAGCGCAACGGCCGTGTATACGATGGCGATGATGAATGTATAAATGCCACCAGTTACCGAGGTAAGCGGTTTCTCGTAATCTCCAAACAACAGACCGAAGACAAAGCCAACGGGCACGTTGTATTCATAATTGAGAACGGCGGCAAAGGACAACCCGTTGACTAACGGCAATGCCTCCGTCACTGACAAAATGGCGATCTGAATAAGCAAGCGCGGCAGGAAAATGAGCAACAGCGAAACCAAAACATTACTGAATACCGTACCGGTTACGCACATGGCAACAGCAACACTGGCGGCGATCAGATACGAGCCGACAAGGGAGGAAAATCCCGTGATAAAAACACTGCTTAGATTGACGATATACAGTGTGGGAAACAGGGAGTAGACAAGCGTGATGACGGCAGCCGAAACGACGGCTGTGAAGGTCAGCCAAGTGATGATCGAAGCAAATAAGCTTAAAAATAAGCACTGTCTGGTTTCGGGGATCGCATGGTAAAAGTCACTGGAATCCCGTTTATTAAGAAACGAGAATAAATACAGTGTCATTAACGGTGCGATCGCACAGAATAAGAGGATAATCGGCATGTTCATTTCCAGATAATTGACCGTATCGGGTGCAAAATCCCACGTAGCGCCCAGGGAATTCAAATACTGCATGATGGGATTGATAATGCCGATAAAGCAGAGTGCTACGGTAGAGAGAATACCGATAATACGGAGTTGTTTGATACCTTCCCAATACAGACGCGAGCTGAAAAATCGTTTTTTCATAGCTTATACCTCCAATATGTCGCCTGCGGCATAGCCGAGGGCTTCCATTTCGTAGGTGAACACTTCTTCGAGAGAGAGCGGTAACACATCCAATAAAACGGGGGACATAGCCGATAATTTTGCAATCGTTTCTTCTTTGTTACCGCGCACGATCAAATTAGCGACCGAACCACGCTTGACGTAGTTCAAGACGGCAAGTGGTTGAAAATCCGATTCGCCAAAATCGTGATTAAATGCGATCTGTACTTTAAAGAGAGAAGTTTTTAAATCTTGAATATCGCTTTCCAGTACCAGACCACCTTTGTGTAAAAGGGCAAGCTGATCGCACGTATCCTCTAATTCGCGCAGGGAATGAGAGGTGATAATAGCGGTGGCGTTTCGTTCTAACACGTCTTCGCAAATCAGGTTTTTAACGACGTTGCGCATGATGGGATCCAATCCGTCGAACGTTTCGTCAAAGAAGATATATTGCGGATGAGTGGATAAAGCCAAAATAGTAGCCGCTTGACGTTTCATACCTTTTGAAAACGTGTTGATCGGCTTGCGCGGATCAAGCGAAAACATTTCTGCCATTTTACAAAAACGAACATAATCAAATTTAAGGTTGGAAGCCTTATACAGATCCGCCATACGGTTCATGCTGGCGCCTGTCAAAAAGAATAATCCGTCTGCAACGTAGGCAATCTCACTCTTTTTGATAGGGTTTTCATAGATTGGCTCGCCGTCGATAAGAACGGTACCGTGATCAGGGCGATATACACCCGTGATAGTGCGTAAAAAAGTAGATTTTCCCGCGCCGTTTGATCCAACCATACCGTACACGCAACCTTGCGGAATGGTGCAAGTGATATTATCCAATGCGACAAAATCATCAAAACGTTTGGTTAAGTTTTTTGCTTGAATCACTCAAAAGCGCTCCTTTCTTGATAAATGGATTGAATGGCTTGAATGAGCTCTTCCTTTGGGATACCGGCCAGTGCCAGATCATCTGCTAACTGCCGCAATTGATCCAACTTCCGACGCATATGCGCTTGCAAAACCTCGGCTGCGTTTTTGGCCACGAAGCAACCGATACCGGGAACGGAGTAGATAATGCCGCGCAGATCCAGATCAGAATAGGCCTTTTGGATCGTATTGGGGTTGATAGACAGTTCCAGTGACAAGCTGCGCACAGAAGGCAACTGAGAGTCCGCCGGCAACAGACCGGTCAGCACCAGCTTTTCCAGTTGCTCAATTAATTGCTCATACACGGGCTGCCGTGATAAGGGATCGATCCGGAACATACCTTTCCTCCTTTCGGGAAATGGTTATCCGATATAGGTGTACTATATCGGATAGTACACCTTGAGTATAACAAACCCCTCGACGGTTGTCAAGGGGTTCTGAAAATTTATTTATTACTGTGATTCGGCGGTACTTAACGTGCCGTTGTTTCTTTTCAGTTTTGTGAAAGTAACACGAAGGTCGATCAACAAAACGATGATCGACAAGGACCAACCGAGCGGCCAAACGGTATACAAGAACGACAGATTGGGGAACAAGGGGAAAATGGCATATACCCAAAAAAACCGCAAGGCGCACAAAAAGACAAGAGAGGTGATGGTGGGCATAATGGGTCGTCCCAAGCCTTTTAAAGTGCCACCGAGCACCTCGTTGATACCGCAAATAAAATAGGTGCTGGAAACAATGATCATTTTTTGCTGTGAATAGTCAAGAACGGCGGGAACGTCTGACATTAAGCTTGACAATTGGCGAGAGAATATCGCCGACATCATACCGAAACCGACGCCAAACAGTGTAGTGATTATCGTAGCGCGTGACAGTGTGGTTTTAACGCGTTGAATATTTTTGGCGCCAATATTTTGCGCAACAAACGGCGTGACAGCCAAGGACGGTGCATAGCAAATTTGATATAAAATACCGTCGAATTGATTGGCGATGGAAACACCGGTACTTGCATGCGCACCCATACTGTTGACAGCAGTCATAATGACGACATTTGCAAACGCATATAAGGAACTTTGTATACCGGCAGGAATACCGATGTATAGAATATCTTTAAGTTCTTGTGCACAGAATTGCAGTTTCGTTAATTTGAGTGTTATGACATTTTGGCGTTTAAACAGGAAGTATACGGCGGGTGCGCAAGCAACAACGTTTGAAATAATGGTAGCGTAGCCGACACCGCGAACGGTCAGATTGGCGAAATTCACGAACAAGAATGTACAGATTACTTTGACAGAACCGGAAACCATCAGAAAACACATAGGACGTTTTGTATCACCGATGGAACGGAGTATAGCGGCGGTAAAGTTGTAGAGCATTAAGGCGGGAGCGCCATAGAAATATAGTTTAAAGTAAGTGGTGGCTTCCTCCAGCAACTCGGCGGGGCAATTGGTCCATCCCAAAAACACTTTGGCGAACGGGACACCGATTGACAGCAACAAAAGTCCGCCGGCGAGTGCGATAAGTATGGACGTGGAAGCAGCGCGATTGGCGCGTTCTTTTTCGCCGGCGCCGACCCGCTTGGCAACAATGACGTTGGCGCCTACCGCAATACCGATCAACAAATTCGTAAACATCGTTGTCAACGTTCCGCAGACACCGACGGCACCTACTGCGGAGCCGTGACCTTTGAGCATCATCATATCGATGGCGTGGAACAGCAACTGTGTTACATTCGTAATCATAATGGGAAAGATCATAGAAAGCAAACCTTTGGTGACCGATCCCGAAAGCATGTTGACAGTTTTTGTACGCATAGTATTTCACCCGAATTCCTTTGTCGTGACAGACCGGTTAAATGCCAAACAGAGTTTTTGCGTTTTGTTGTGCAATCATTAAGATGTGCTCTGTATCGCAGTTGCGAATTTCCGCAATAGCGGCGGCGGTATGTGCAATCAGAGAAGAATCGCAACGGTGACCACGGTGGGGAACCGGTGCCAAGTACGGTGCATCGGTTTCGAGTAACAACCGATCTTCCGGTACCATAGCTGCAACTTCGACCAGTTTGCGTGCATTTTTGAAGGTTACCACACCGCCGATCCCGATAGACATTCCGAGTTTCAAGACCTCTTTGGCGGTTTCAACGCTACCGGAAAAGCAATGTACGACACCACGCGGTCGGTATTCTTTGAGCAGTGCTACGGTATCTTCGTGTGCGTCGCGGTCGTGAATAACGACCGGTAAATCTAACGAGCTTGCTAATTCCAATTGACGGCGAAACCAAAGCTTTTGCGTTTCACGGGGGCAGTATTCCTCGTAATGGTAATCCAGTCCGATTTCGCCGATTGCTACAACCTTATCATTTCCGGCCAACCGACGAAGTGTATCAATATCCCCGTCAGAGGCGGTTGCCGCTTCCTCGGGGTGAATGCCGACGGTAGCGTACAGTTTATCATAACGCTGAGCAAGTGCAACTGCTTTTTCGGAAGTTTCAGCAGTCGTTGCCGCTTCAATGATGCCGCATACGCTTGTTGAAAACAATTGCGTCAGCAGAGCGTCACGGTCCTCGTCAAATGCGGTATCAAGATAATGAGCGTGTGAATCCAAAATACGCATAGGTAACCTCGCAAGTAAAGGCGGTACAGCCGTACCGCCTTTGTGATATCATCAATGGATTTGTGCGCCGGGTTTCAGTCCGTCCACAAAAATAACTTTTGCGGCATCACCATCATCAGCAGCAAGAATCATACCACTGCTTTCCACACCGCAAAGGGTGGCGGGTTTGAGGTTTGCTACCAAAATGATGGAACGACCTTTCAGCTCTTCGGGAGTGTACCAAAGAGCAATACCGGATGCTACGGTGCGCGGTGTGCCGCTTCCGTCGTCCAGCGTCAATTTTAACAATTTTTTAGCTTTTTTGATCGGCTCACAATCAACGATCTTTGCTACGCGAAGATCAACCTTCACGAATTCGTCAATGGTGATCTGCGGCAGAAACGCCACGTTTTCTGCTGCTTCTGCCTCGGCTGCTTTTGCTTCCTGCTCGGCGGCGATCTCGGCAAGTGCTTTCTCCACGTCAATGCGGGCAAAGAGCGGTTCGGGTGTGCCAACCGTATACGACGTTACCGCGCCGAAAGTCAGTGTGTCGAGTCCCAAGGCGGTGACGTTCATTTGTGCCGCGATCTTTTCCACCGTTTCCGGCAAGAACGGACGCAAGCAGGTAGCTAAAACGCGGATGCATTCCAGCAGATTATACAGTACCGTTTCCAGACGGTCACGGTCTTCTTCGTTCTTTGCTAACACCCACGGAGTGGTTTCGTCGATATACTTGTTGCAACGCTTGGCAAGGTTCAGGATCGTCTGTGCCGCGTCCGCATTGTGATAGGTATCCATCGATTCAGCATACTGCTGAACGGTTTGTGCCGCAACCTCTAACAATTCACCGTCAGTCTCACCGCCGGCAACGCCGTTGGCTTTTACCGTGCCGCCGAAATACTTGTTTGTCATAGCAATGCTGCGGTTGACAAGGTTTCCAAGCGTGTTGGCAAGATCTGCGTTGTAGAGGTTGAAAAAGCTTTCATAAGTGATGGTGCCGTCTTGCGCGAAGGGGATTTCGGACAGGAGATAGTAACGCACGGCATCTGTGCCGAATTTGTCCGCCAACTCGTCCGCGTACAACACGTTGCCCTTGGATTTGCTCATCTTATCCTCGCCGGACAACAGCCACGGGTGACCGAGTACCTGTTTCGGCAACGGCAGACCGAGCGCCATCAAAATAATGGGCCAGTAGATGGTATGGAAGCGCACGATATCTTTGCCGATGACGTGCAGATCAGCGGGCCAGTATTTGTTGTACAAATCGCCGCTGCCGTCGGGGTGATACCCAACACCGGTAATGTAGTTGGACAGTGCATCCAACCATACGTAGGTGACATGTTTCGGATCAAACGATACCGGAATACCCCACGTGAAAGAGGTGCGCGATACGCACAGATCGGACAGTCCCGGTTTCAAGAAGTTGTTGATCATCTCGTTACGACGGGAATCCGGTTTGATGAAATCGGGGTTTTCTTCGTAGTATTTAAGCAACTGATCCTGATATTTTGACAAGCGCAGGAAATACGCTTCTTCGCTCGCATCTACGACGTCGCGGCCGCAATCGGGGCATTTGCCGTCTTTTAATTGCGAGGGGGTGAAGAAGGATTCGCACGGGACGCAATATTTACCTTCGTATTTGCCCTTGTAAATATCGCCCTGCTCGTACAATTTCTTAAAGATCGCCTGGACTGCCGATTCGTGGTCGTCGTCTGTGGTACGGATAAAGCGATCGTACGAGGTGTTCAACTTATCCCACACTTGCTTAATCTGTGCGGCAACACCGTCTACATATTCTTTCGGAGAAATACCTTGTTCCTCCGCATATTGTTGAATTTTTTGACCGTGTTCATCGGAGCCCGTCAAAAAATGCACATCGTAACCTTGCATTCGCTTGTACCGTGCAATCATATCCGCAAGGACGATATCATACGCGTTGCCGATATGCGGTTTGCGTGAGGTGTAAGCGATGGCAGTGGTGATGTAAAATTTCTTGTTTTCCATGGAAATGGCCTCCTTTTTGCATACAGTATTTATTTTAACAGATTTTAGTAAAAAAACAAGTCTTTCTTCACCGACTTGCATTTTTTCTTAAAAACCCGTATAATACAACCGCATCGGAGGTGCTTATGGGCGAATTAAAGTTTACTGTTCCGCCGGAATACGACGGAGAAACGGTACAGACCTTTTTGCGGCAGTACCATGGCTTTTCGTGGCGCATGGTCGTGCGGCTTAAACATACGGAAAACGGTATGACGGTGAACGGAGAGCTTCGCCGTAGCATTGATCGCATCTATGTCGGCGAAGAACTGGTGTTGCGATTGCCGGAGGATGCCATTCGCGTGGAAGAAGCAGATCTCCCGCTAAACGTTGTTTACGAGGACGAGTCGTTGCTCGTGGTGGACAAGCCTCCGTATTTGGCAGTGCATCCCTCGGCATTTAAACCTGAGCCGACACTTGCCAATGCGGTGGTGGGGTATTATGCAAAGCAGGGGCAATCTCACGCGTTTCGTCCGACCAATCGGTTGGATCGTAATACCAGCGGGTTATTGCTGACAGCCAAAAACTCTCACGTTGCGTACGCTCTTGCCCATAAGGTGGACAAAACCTATCTTGCTATTGTCCTCGGTAAGCTGGAGGGCGAAGGTGTGATCGATCAACCGATTCGCGTGAAAGAGGGATGTACTATCACGCGTGAGGTGGGCGAGGGCGGCAAGGAGAGCCGCACGCATTACGAAGCGCTCGCAACGGATGGTACGGTCACTCTGGTGCGATTGTGGTTGGAAACCGGCAGAACGCATCAAATTCGCGTGCATATGTCGTGGCTCGGGTTCCCGCTTGCGGGGGATACGATGTATGGTACGGATGAAACGGTCTTGTCGCGACACGCATTACATTGTGCCGAAATGGCATTTACGCATCCTTTGACGAGCGAGCGGGTGCAACTGAATAGTCCGTTACCATCTGATATGAGGGAATGTCTTATAAAGCACGGCTTGGAGGAATTTATATGAAACAGATCAAAAGCTTTCAGATCAATCACGACACCCTAACCGAAGGGTTATATATTTCTCGTACGGACGGGGACGTCATTACGTACGACCTGCGTTTTGTACGTCCCAATACGCCGCCCTATCTGGAAATGGCGGCGGTTCACACCATTGAGCATTTGTTTGCCACATACGTTCGCAGCAGTGCATACGAAGATAACATCGTGTATTTCGGTCCGATGGGTTGTCGTACGGGGTTTTATTTCCTCACACGCGGTATGACACACGACGAGGTGATACAACTGACAAAAGAAACGCTCCGTTTTATTGCTGATTTTACGGATGCCGTTCCCGGTGCGACCAAAATTGAATGTGGCAATTATCTGGAACATGATTTGGAAACCGCTCGAAAATATGCCGCTGCGCAGGCAGTTGTTTTGCGTGAATGGACGGTGGAGCGCTTACAGTATCCCGTGTAATTTGCATTTTTGAACAGAATATGCTATAATTGAACAATAAAATGCAAGGAGGTGCCGAATGATGTTAGATCGTCAAACCATAAAATCGTGGATTGAAACCACGTATATTTTATGTTTCACGGTCGGTGTTCGATCGATTCGGTGCCTCAAATGATTCGTTCGGT
>JAZQTM010000028.1:0-3148 GCA_045630765.1 Acutalibacteraceae bacterium
CGACTTGAACAAGGTAGCACCCTGTCACGTATAACGCTTGAAGTGCGCGCATCCAATATTGCCGCGATCGCACTGTATGAATCACTCGGCTTTGTCAAAGACGGTGTTCGCCCCCGCTTTTACGCGCACCCCACCGAAGACGCCTGTATTTACAGTTATTACTATTCCCGCCAGAGGTGAGATCCCATTGAACATTTTAGCACTGGAATCCTCGTGTGACGAAACCGCCGCCGCGGTTGTGCGCGACGGTCGCGAGGTGTTATCCAATTGCGTGGCTTCGCAAATCAAAGAACATATGCTGTACGGCGGTGTCGTTCCGGAAATCGCCAGCCGCCGTCACACGGAAGCGGTCAGCCTCATCACCCGTCAGGCACTCACCGAAGCAGGTGTCACCTTAAAGGATATTGATGCGATCGCCGTCACCCACGCACCGGGTCTGATCGGTGCACTGCTGGTCGGCGTCAACTTTGCCAAGGGTTTGGCGGCAGCCGCTAACCTGCCTCTGGTACCGGTACATCATCTGCGGTCACACATTGCCGCCAATTATCTGGCGCACTCGGAACTCAAGCCTCCGTTTTTATGTCTGATCGTATCCGGTGGACACAGCCACATCGTTCGTGTGGAGGACTATACAAAATTCACCATCATCGGTCGCACGCGTGACGATGCAGCGGGCGAATGTTTCGACAAAGCCGCACGCGCTATGGGTATGCCCTATCCCGGCGGTGTCCATCTGGACAAAGCTGCCGCGCTCGGCGACCCGCAAGCTTTCACCCTCCCCCGTCCACACGTGGACGGTTCCCCGTACGACTTCAGTTTTTCGGGGCTCAAGACCGCCGTCATTAACTTGCTTCACAAAGCCGAGCAACGCGGTGAAACCATCAACACAAACGACCTGTCTGCGTCGTTCCAATATACGGTGTGCGATATTCTTTCCTCCCGTTTTCTCGCCGCCGCACGTATGACGGGTGATACCACGTTGGTACTTGCCGGCGGTGTCTCTGCAAATTCCGGTTTACGCAGCCGTATGGAAGCCGTGTGTCGCGAAAACGACTTGCATTTATTTGTCCCCCCGCTCTCCCTGTGCGGTGACAATGCCGCTATGGTCGGCTCGCAAGGATATTACGAATTTTCCGCAGGCAACACCGCTAATGCGGACCTGAACGCCTGTGCCACCTTGTCCATCGAATAACCTTTGTCCCAAATGTTTATACATTTGGGACTTTTTTTATATATTTTTCGTTTTATTCACAATTCCGCCTTGAAATCCTTGACTTTTTCGGCTATACTGTTATTAGTGGAAAATTTGGATTTTTCCATCTGGAAGGAGTGTAATTAACGTCATGACAAATGCATTGACAACCAACCCCTCCATCTTAAAATGGATCGAGGAAAAAATCGAGTTAACACAGCCCGATCGCGTAATGTGGATCGACGGCTCTCACGAGCAGTTGGAAGAACTGCGCGCCGAGGGCTGCAGCACCGGCGAGCTGTTTAAACTCAACGAAGAAAAGCTTCCCGGCTGCTATCTGCACCTGTCCGCCGTCAACGATGTGGCGCGCGTGGAAGGCCGCACCTTTATCTGCTCTGAAAAAGAGGAAGATGCAGGCCCCACCAACCACTGGATGGCTCCCGACGAGGCGTACGATATGCTGTACAACATCGCTCGTGGCGCGTACAAAGGCCGCACGATGTACATCATCCCGTATTCCATGGGTCCTGTCGGTTCTCCGTTCGCGAAATACGGCGTCGAGCTGACCGACTCCATCTACGTCGTCATCAGCATGGCGATCATGACTCGTATGGGCAAAGAAGTCTATGCGGCTCTGGGCGACAGCGACGACTGGGTACGCGGTCTGCACTGCAAATGTGACATTGATGAGGAGAAACGTTATATCTGCCACTTCCCGCAGGATAACACCATCATCTCGGTTAACTCCGGCTACGGCGGAAACGTGTTGCTCGGCAAAAAATGTTTTGCTCTGCGTATCGCTTCCAACCTCGGCCGCAACGAAGGCTGGATGGCTGAGCATATGCTCATCCTCGGCGTTGAGAAACCGAACGGCGAGATCACCTATATCGCAGCGGCATTCCCGTCTGCTTGCGGCAAGACCAACCTCGCTATGCTCATTCCGCCGGAACTGTATCGTGAAAAAGGTTACAAAGTCTGGTGTGTCGGCGATGATATCGCTTGGATGCGCGTCGGTGAAGACGGTCGTCTGTGGGCGTGCAACCCCGAAAACGGTTTCTTCGGCGTGGCTCCCGGTACCAGCATGAAATCCAACCCCAACGCGTTGATCTCCACCAAGAAGAACGCGATCTTCACCAACGTGGTGCATAATCTTGACGATAACACCGTGTGGTGGGAGAGCATGGATAAGAACCCGCCCAAGAACGCGAAAAACTGGAAGGGCGAAATGTGGGATTGCACCGACGGTTCCAAGGGCGCTCACCCGAACTCCCGTTTCACCGCTCCCGCACAGAACTGCCCCTGCCTGTCCTCTGAGTTTGACTCTCCCGCAGGTGTGCCGATCTCCGCGATCGTATTCGGCGGCCGCCGCGCAAAGACCGCTCCGCTGGTCTATCAGTCCCGCAACTGGGATCACGGTGTATTCGTAGGCTCCATCGTAGCTTCCGAGACCACCGCTGCCGCCACCGGCGCTGTCGGCGTTGTTCGCCGCGATCCGATGGCTATGTTGCCGTTCTGCGGTTATCACATGGGCGACTACTGGAAGCACTGGATCGAGATGGGCAAGAAGCTCGGCGACAAAGCTCCCAAGATCTTCAACGTCAACTGGTTCCGTACCGATGACGACGGCAACTTCCTGTGGCCCGGCTTCGGTGACAACCTGCGTGTTCTCGAGTGGATCATCAAACGCTGCGAGGGCAAGGTTGACGCTAACGAAACCGCTATCGGTTACGTCCCGAACGCCAACGATATCAACATCGACGGCTTGGACGACTTTGACCGCGCAACGCTCGAATCCATTTTGGAAGTCGACAAAGCGCTGTGGGCAGAAGAAGCCAACGGTATCGAAGAATTCTACGGCAAGTTTGGTGACAAACTCCCCGCAGAACTCAAAGCAGAACTCGCTACACTGAAAGCGAACCTGAAATAATCAAAAACCCCCGCGTCAGAAGACGGGGG
>JAZQTM010000029.1:0-10446 GCA_045630765.1 Acutalibacteraceae bacterium
GAAACGGTGGAATCGGTGCTGATGAGCTATCATCACGGATGGTCGCAGTGCTTGTCTACGCAGGTCGGTTGCCGTATGGGGTGCTCGTTCTGTGCAACAGGAATGGGCGGGTTGTCCCGCAATTTGTCAGCGGCAGAAATGCTTTCTCAGATTGAAACGGCACAGCGCGATCGCGGTATCCGCGTATCGTCGGTGGTCCTGATGGGAATGGGCGAGCCGCTTGACAACTATGATAATGTTTTACGTTTTTTAAGAATGCTCTCCGAGCCTGGTGGTGTTCATATCGGGATGCGTCACGTATCCCTGTCCACTTGCGGCTTGGTAGATCATATATATCGGTTAATGGAGGAAAACTTGCAGTTGACACTGTCGGTATCTCTCCACGCGCCGAACAACGAGATCCGATCGCAGTTGATGCCGATCAACCGCCGTTATCCGGTGGAGGATCTCTTGGAGGCATGCCGTCGTTACGCGGATACCACCGGTCGACGGATCTCCTTTGAATATGCGATGATCCACGGCGTCAACGACAGTGATGCGTGCGCCGAGGAACTTGCGAAACGGTTGCGCGGTATGCTTTGCCACGTAAATTTGATTCCGGCAAACGAGGTCAAAGGCAAAGAACATCGTCGCAGTACCGTTGAGCGACTAAAACAGTTTTCCCGTATTTTGGAGCAACGTGGGCTGACCGTCACGGTCCGCCGCACGTTGGGTGCGGATATTAACGCATCCTGCGGTCAGCTCCGCCGCCAGAAGAGAGAGGAGGAATCGCCATGCGGACGTTAGGTGCATCTCACGCGGGACGTGTACGCCCCAGCAATCAAGATGCGTATGTCTGTGGTATGCTTACTGCCGGTACAGCCTTTGCCGTTGTTTGTGACGGTATGGGCGGTGCAAACGGCGGCAACGTAGCCAGTGCGATCGCAATGCGTTGCATTGCCGATCACATCGTGGATGAATATCGCGAAAACGCGACACCTGCTGTGGTGCGGCGTTTATTGGAATCGGCGATCTCAGCTGCCAACCAAGAGGTTTTTGATGCGGCTGTGGAGGATGAGTCGTTGCGGGGAATGGGCACCACCGTTGTGGCGGTTATTGCCAATGACCGTGACGTGTGTATTGCCCACGTCGGTGACAGCCGTGCGTATCTGGTGACGCATACGGATATTGCGCAGATTACCCGCGACCATTCGGTTGTTCAGGATATGGTGGAAAAAGGACAAATCACCGCCGATCAGGCGCGTTTCCACCCGCAAAAACATTTCCTTACCCGTGCACTTGGTGTGGAAGATGACGTTCGGTGTGATTTTACCGTTCTTCCGTTCCCGGAAGATGGGACTGTGTTGATTTGCTCAGACGGTCTTTCCAATATGGTTGAACCGGATACGCTGCAATCTCTTGTTCGCACGTTCCCGTTTGAGGAAATTCCTCAAAAGCTTATTAACACGGCGAATTTAGCGGGCGGCAGTGACAATATTACGGTCGTTTCGATTACAAGACAGGATAAGGTACAGGAGGCATAATGATGGATAAATATGTCGGAAAGCGTTTAGACGGACGCTATGAGATCAAGGAGATCATTGGTGTCGGTGGCATGGCGTATGTGTACAAGGCCTATGATAACATCGACAACCGTATCGTTGCTGTTAAGATTCTTAAGGAGGAATATCTCCAAAACGAGGAGTTCACCCGTCGATTCAAAAACGAATCCAAGGCGATTGCTATTCTTTCACACCCCAACATCGTCAAAGTGTATGACGTCAGTTTTGGGGACAGAATGCAGTATATCGTTATGGAGTACGTTGATGGTATTACTTTAAAGGAATACATCGACGATCAGGACGAATTCAAGTGGAAAGAAGCGGTGCACTTCACTGTGCAGATCCTGCGCGCGCTGCAGCACGCACACGACAAGGGTATCGTTCACCGCGATATTAAACCTCAGAACATAATGCTGTTGCCGGACGGCACCATCAAAGTTGCTGATTTCGGTATTGCACGTTTTTCTCGTCAAGATATTCGTGCCACGCGTTCCACCGATAAGGCGATCGGCTCGGTACATTACATCAGCCCCGAACAGGCGCGTGGTGAGATCACCGATGAAAAAGCGGATATTTATTCCGTCGGTGTGATGCTGTACGAGATGCTCACAGGAAAGCTTCCCTTCGACGCGGACAGTGCGGTTTCGATTGCCATTATGCAGATGCAGTCGGAGGCACAGCCGCCCCGCCAGGTCAATGCGGCGATCCCTGAAGGATTAGAGGACATCACTGTCAAAGCAATGCAAAAGGATACGTCCAAGCGCTATCAGTCTGCGGCAGAAATGCTCTATGACATTGACGAGTTCAAGAAAAACCCCAGTATTCATTTCGAATATAAGTATTTCGTGGACGAAAGCCCCACACGGTATATGGACACCATCAGCAAGGTGCGTGGCGATGAACCCGTAAAACCATCCGGACGTGCACGTGCTGAAGTGAACGAGGATGAGGGAGAGGAAAAGAAGCCGTTCCCCGTGATTCCGGTGCTGTGTGCCGTGATCGGTGCGTTCTTGCTTATTGCGGTTATTTTCGTGTTCACCGTATTGGGTGATAAATTCTTCAATAATGATTCCGAGCAGATCGAGGTGCCGCAATTCGTCGGTATGACGTTGGATGAGATCTCGAGCAACCCCGAATATATGCAGTGGTTTAATTTTGAGACGGCAAAAGAGCAGTACAGCGACGAGCCCGTCGGCACCGTCATTGACCAGTCTTTGGAAGAGGGCATTATGGTCAAAAAAGGCGTGAAATCCATCACTTTGACGGTCAGTAAAGGTCCGAACTTGGTACAGATCCCCAATGTGGTCGGTCAGCACCGCGATGCGGCACAGGCGGCACTTGAAAATGCGGGCTTTGTTGTCAAGTATACGCTGGATGTCAGCAATGAGGTGGCGGTTGATTTCGTTATCTCGTTGTCGCCTGCAGAGTATCCTGATAAAATGAATTTCGGCTCCGAGATCACGATGGTGGTCAGCAGCGGTGAGATTCCGGCGGATCCGGTAGCGATGCCTGACGTGACGAACCTTTCCAAGGATCAAGCGATCCTTTTGCTGGAGGGTGCCGGCTTTACCGTGGCGGAAACCGACATTGCGTACGTGGACGATTCCAGTGTTCCGGCAAATACGGTTATTTGGCAGAGCATTGCGGCTGACACCCCGACCGTACCCGGTACGGCTGTCAAACTGCGCATAAGCACCGGTTTTGCACAGGTGAAAGTGCAAGTTCAGTTGCCCACGCAGATGACGACGCCGATCGATATGCAGGTTTTTGTCGGCGGCGAGTTAAAAGAAACCTTTACGGGACTGCTTCCGAATGAGGTTAAGGTCAAAAACGTGATGGTAAGCGAAAAATCGGAGTCCTATGCCGTGACGATTCGTATTGCGGATAACGGGAAAGACAATTACGTCGCATACGCAAAATATACCGTTAACGGTAAGACCGGTGAGGTTACGGTTATCGAAGCGCCTAACCAGAATGCGCTGGTACCTTCCGGCGGCGCGGTAACGGGATGATGACAGCAGTAAAACAAAGCGGGTTGATCCTGCAAAGTATCGGCGGTTTCTATTACGTAGAAACCGCCGATGCGGTTTATGAATGTAAGGCACGCGGAGCATTTCGAAAAGAAGGGGTAACCCCGCTTTCCGGTGATCGTGTGACCATTACCGCACAGGCGGACGGCACCGGTATATTGGAGGAGATCCTTCCGCGCCGTAACGCGTTGGTGCGTCCACCGGTGGCAAATCTGGACTGCTTGGCGATCGTTGCTTCAGTTGCGGAACCAAAGCCAAACTTGCAACTCTTGGACAAACTGATTGCGATCGCGGAGGATGCTCTCATTGAACCGATCGTGGTGATTACGAAATCCGATCTGGATGAAACGGAAGCGTTGGAGAGTATTTATCGTACTGCCGGATTTCCGGTGTTTACGGTGACCAATACCGACCTCGGTTCTGCGGCACCGCTGATGACGTTTTTGAAGGGCAAGGTTACAGCATTCAGCGGCAATTCCGGTGTCGGGAAATCCAGCTTGCTCAACTTGATTGATCCTGCACTTTGCCGCGAGACCGGAGAAATCAGCAAAAAGCTTGGTCGCGGACGGCATACCACGCGTTCGGTCGTGCTGTTACCTTTGTCGGGCGGCGGGTATTTGGCGGATACGCCCGGATTTTCTGCGTTGGATATGGAACGCACACAGCCTATCGATAAAGACGACTTGTTCAACTGTTTCCGTGAGTTTGAATCCTATTTTGGAAAATGCCGTTTTTCGGGTTGCTCTCACGTGCACGAGCCGGACTGCGCAATTCGCGCGGCGGTAGAGGCGGGAGAGATTGCCAAGTCGCGCTATGAAAGTTACGTTGCTATGTATAACGAAGCGAAGGCGCGAAAGCCTTGGGAAAACACATAAATCCGTTGACCGACAGTGAGAAACTGTCGGTCTTTTTTTGTCACCTTTTTCTCTTTTCCGAATACGCTGATAATACAACCGTCGTTTAAGGAGAGTGTTCGTTATGAGAAGAAGAAACAGTTGTACGGGTGGGTATTTTGCCGCTTTTGGTTTTGGTATGCTGGCGGCTCTTGTTTTTCCCGTTCGTTTCATTCTCATCGTGGCGGCGGTAGCGCTGGTCTTGGCGGGCCTTTCGTTGGTTCGCTGTTGAAATCTATGAGGGAGGCAAGCTTATGCAAATCGTCATCGTAAAGAGCCCCAAATTCTTTGGCAGCATTCTGAGAAAGGTCTTTAAAATTCCAAAAACCGATTATCCGGCATCTTAAAACAAAGGGGAGGCGCACAGCGCCTCTTTTCTTTTTTGGTATATTTCTGCTTTCCTTTGAATATAGTGAGATAGAACAAGCCGTACAAAGGAGAGAGATGGATGGAACTTCAAACGACCATGCGACGGATCGGAATGACGCAAACAATATTTGATGATTTTGATGAGCGTCCTGTCGATTGTGATTTTATGCTTCCGGACTTTTTGCCGGATATTGCTGCCGTCTTAAAGTGTACTATGAAACCGATCGTGCAATCGCATCAGATCAGTGGCGATCGTGTGATGGCTGACGGAATGGTATATCTACACGTACTGTACTTGGACGAAGATCGTCGGTGTGTACGCAGCTTTGAAAACTCACAGCCGTTCACATCCGTGTTTACCGTCAAAGACATTTCTGCTGCTGACCATATCGCGTTGAGTGCCAAATGCAATTACGTAAACTGTCGGGCAACCGGTCCGCGCCGTGTGGATATTCACGGTGCCTTTAGCGTAAAATTGACGGTTACCGGTCGCTCGGATACCGAGGTGGTGCAAGCTGCCGAGGCACGCGATCTGTATACGAAGGGTTGTAAGATCAGTTGTACTGCCGACGGCGGTGGTGCAGAAAAAGTTTTCACGATCAACGAGGTGCTGGAACTGGATTCCGAACAGGCGGCGGAAACGATCGTTCGTGCGGAGGCACACATTTGTATCAGTGAATGTAAACAATTGCCCGGCAAGGCGGTTGTGAAAGGCGATTTGTTGCTGAAAACGGTATATGCCACCGATACGGTTGCCGGTACGCTTTCTCAAACAAAACACGACATTCCTTTTAGTCAAATTTTAGACGTTGAGACGTTGACCGAAGAAACGTTTTGCGAATGTTTGGGCGAAATTATGTCGTGCGAAGTACGCCTCTCTCAAAACCCGAACGGAGAAAACCGTTTGTTATCCGTCAGCGTAAAATCGCTATTGTCGTTGCGATGCTTTGTTCAGGAGGATTGCGAGGTCTTGACCGATGCTTTTCACACCATGTATCCGCTTTCTATGTCAACGCAGCGCATTATGCCGTGCCGTATTACCGATCTGTCACGGGAGACCGTTACCGTACAGCAATCGTTATCCTTGCCCGATAGCGGTATTCAGGAAATCCTTGACGTGTGGAGTGAGGTCGTCACCGTTTCTTGTCAGGACGGCTCACTGCAGGGGCAGTTATTGGTACAACTGATCGCTCGCGATGCGAATGGCATAGTCGCGTATTATGAACGACCGTTAGATATCAATGTTTCACTTAACAACGTATGTGATCAGACCGCTGTCAGTGCTGACGTATTGGATACGGAATGTGTCTTGACCGGGGAACGTGCGGAACTTCGAATTCTTTTGCTTGTTTGCCGCCGTACCAATGCAACAGAGAGTCATCTTGCCATTACCGCTTTGCAGGCGGATGAAAGTGCGCCGCATCCTTGCACACAGGGAATGGAAAACTGCCAAGTAAAGGTTTGCTTTGCCAAAGCGGGCGATTCCCTGTGGGAGATTGCCAAGGCAGAGCACGCTTCGCCGATCGCTTTGATGAAAGAGAACAACTTAACCGAGGAAATCTTACAGAGTCGAGCAACGCTGTTGATTCCGTTATGCTAAAAAAAGACCGCCGCGAGGCGGTCTTTTTTCATGTGAACAGAGCAGTGAAGAGCATACAAGCTAAGATTCCTATCACCGTAGGCAACAAGAAGGCGAGAAACGTCCATTTGACACTGGCGGTTTCTTTCTTTATGGTTATCAGCGTTGTGGAGCACGGCCAATGTAAGAGGGTGAACAAGAGCATACTGACCGCCGTTTGCCACGTCCAGCCGTTGCTAACAAACAATTCGCGCATAGCGCCGAGGGTTTCAAGTTCCGATAGGCTTCCTGTTGCCATATACGTCATCACCATAATTGGCACCACGATCTCGTTGGCGGGGAACCCCAAAATAAAGGCAATCAAGATGACACCGTCAAGCCCCATCAAACGCGCGAACGGATCCAGAAAAGCAGCTGAATGTTGTAACAGACTGGCGTCGCCGACGGTGACGTTTGCCAACACCCAAATAAGTAAACCCGCAGGTGCTGCAACAGCGGCAGCGCGTCCCAATACAAACAGAGTGCGGTCAAGCAGTGAACGTACGATGACTCTTCCAATTTGTGGTTTGCGGTACGGCGGCATTTCCAACGCAAAAGACGACGGGACACCTTTGAGTATTGTGAAGGATAGCAGTTTAGTGATACCAAAGGTGATGAGAATTCCCAATACGATCAAAGCGGTGAGCAGGATCGCTGCTAATACCGAATTAAATGTATTTTCGGCGGTACCGATAAAAAACATAGTGAGTATGGCGATGAGAGTGGGGAAGCGACCGTTACACGGAACGAAATTGTTGGTGAGTATGGCGAGTAAGCGTTCGCGCGGAGAATCGATAATCCGCGCACCGACAATGCCTGCGGCGTTACATCCAAACCCCATCGACATGGTAAGTGCCTGTTTGCCGCACGCACGACAGCGCAAAAATACATGGTCCAAATTATACGCGATACGCGGTAGGTATCCCACGTCCTCCAGTAATGTGAAGAGAGGGAAGAAGATCGCCATCGGCGGCAACATAACCGACACTACCCAAGCGAGTACGCGATAGGCGCCGAGTACGACGGCACCATGTAGCCAGTCGGGCGCTTGAAGCAGATGAAAGAGATCGGAAAGCCGATCCTGCACCCAAAACAAAGCAGTCGACAGCCATTGTGACGGCATGTTTGCACCGTTGATCGTCAGCCAAAATACCGCGGCAAGCAAAGCGAGCATTAGCGGATATCCGAAACGCCGACCCGTAAGCAGACGATCGATATGTCTGTCGGTGTTATCGTATTCGGAATGGTGATGTGTTACAACACCGCGACAGAGTTGCTCGGCGCTTTTGATAACGGAAGACACCAATTGATCCTTGAACGTGTCGGCGGTCACTCCCGCTTCTTGGAGATCGCTGCGTGCGTTTCCCAAAGCCGTTTGTAACGTTTTGTTTTGCAACACGTCACGATCGAGAAAGCGACTCATTTCTTCTGTTAAGGCATCGTCTTGTTCCAACAGTTTTAAGGCAAGAAAGCGACTGCTTAACCCGCCGCGCGGCAAAGTATCTAATATCGGTACCAAACGCGCCAAAGCGCTTTCTATGGCAACGGGGTAGAGCGGGGTGTAAGATGAGGTGGGCGGTGCTTGTAAGGTTTCGTGTACGGTGGAAAGCAGTCGATTTAAATCTTTTTTATGGCGGGCAACGACGCCGATCACAGGTAGACCTAAACGTGTCGATAATAGGGATAAATCGACGTTGATTCCTTTGCGCTTTGCTTCGTCCAGCAAATTAACGCAGACGATCACTCGCCGACCGGTTTCAATCGCCTGTAATACCAGATTGAGGTTGCGTTCCAGACAGGTGGCGTCACAGACCACCACGATTGCATCCGGCTCGCCGAAACATATAAAATTGCGTGCAACCTCTTCTTCGGCGGATTGCGCCATTAACGAATACGTGCCGGGGATATCTACCAAAAGATATCCCTTTTCTTCAAAACGACAATAGCCGAGTGCATTGGAAACTGTTTTTCCGGGCCAGTTGCCGGTATGCTGATGCAGACCGGTCAGCCCGTTGAATACAGTGCTTTTTCCCACGTTTGGATTACCCGCGAGTGCGATCACGGTATCGTACTCGTTGGTGCGTTGTATGCAAAGTCCTTGATCTACCGCGTAGGTACCTACAGAACGGTTCGTTAGTCCCATTTTACAACCTCCTCACCAGAATGTGTTGGCAATCCTCAACGCGCAATGCGATGACAGCGCCTCGTATACAAAACGCGATCGGATCGCCGCTCGGGGCTTTGCCGACACACGACACCGTTGTTTGTTCCACTAACCCCATATCCAGTAACCGACGGCGCATCCCGCCGCTTATATGTAAGGTTTCCACGACTGCGCGTTGCCCGACGGCAAGTTCGTGTAAGCCTATTCGCGTGGCCATTATAAATCGCTCCTTACAGAAAGTCCTATTGTTATGCTATGCGGTGGCGAAAAAGATGGTGACGCGGAGGTTGACTATCGGAGCAGATTATTGTAAAATAGATAAATAGAAAATGCAAAGGATGGATGATAAATGCCGCCCAGAAAGCATATCCGACAACAAAAACGAAAACAAGCCGCACGGCGCGCGTTGATCCTGCTTGCGCTTTTGTTGGTGCTCGCTGTGGTCGTTGGGGGAATCGCGTTGCTTATCAATACGATTGGCAAGCAATCCGATGGCGGAAAAGTCGATTCGCCGACCACGACAGACGCTCGCGGACCTGCCGTGACCGCTACTGCCACCGTAGGAAGCTCGGGCGATATTTTGATTCACAATCCCGTGCGTAAAGCAGCATATGATGCGGCAACGGGTGCGTTTGATTTTACCGATTCTTTCAACTTTTTACAGCCGTACGTTTCCAAACTGGACTATGCGGTGGTAAATGCGGAATTTTCGGTCAGCGCGAACGGTACGTATTCTTCCTTGCCTTTCCGCGTGCCGACCACAATCGTGGAAGCACTCAAGAATTGCGGATACGATATGGGACTTACCGCTAACAACCACATCGGTGACGGTGGTGTTGCCGGCATTAAAAAGACGATGGAAACACTCGCCGAATATGGGATGGATTATACCGGCAGTCGTCAGAATACGGAAGATGACCGCTATGCCATCAAGGATGTTAACGGTATCAAGATTGGTATTGTCAACTACACCTACGGTGCGTTTTGGAATACCAACGGCTTCTCTACCGATAATTTGCCAGCCTTCTATCAAGATGCAGAGGGCTTGATCAGTGAAATGCGCACCAAAGGCGCGGAATTGATCTATCTCTACATCCACTGGGGACAGGAGTATTCGCTTTCTCCCAATGAATCCCAGCAGGAAATTGCTCAAAAAATGTGCGATCTCGGTGTGGACGTTATTATCGGCGGTCACCCTCATAAGATCCAACCGGTGGAACTCATTAAGAGTACGGTGAACGATCATCAAACGATCTGTCTGTATTCCAGCGGTAACCTGCTGTGCGGTCAACAGATCGAATGTATGGCGGGCGGTACACAAGCGAACAGCCCGAGTTGTTTCCAGGATTCTTGGCATTTTGCCGGTTGTGATTATCCTGATGTTTCCGACAGAACGAAAGATACGCACCGTTTGGAGCACGGTACCAACTGCAACGACAACGGTCATACCGAGGACGGTGTTCTCTTTAACGTGACCGCGACCAAATACGAGGATGGTACGGTAATGATCTCGTCGGTGGACGTGTTACCGGTCTGGTGTATGGGCAGAGGGTTTATCCGTGCCGCTTATCCCACCAACAGTTCGTTTGAGGAATATATCCTGATTCCGCTCGATAAAAGTGTGGACTGGGAAAGCACGTATAATTTGACCAAGGCGGAAGTAACGGAAGCCGGGTATTCGTATGATCGGACAATGGCGTTGCTTGGCGACGGCATAAAGGAGATCAATGCGGCTTACAAAGCAAAGACCGATGCCTATATTGAACAATTCAAACAATCGCAATCTAACACAACGGCAGTCGCAGAATAATAAACGCCGCTCTGTATGAAT
>JAZQTM010000030.1:0-1822 GCA_045630765.1 Acutalibacteraceae bacterium
CAAGTTCACGATAAAACAGGATCTCTTGCATACGTTCAAGAGAGATTTCATCATAAAACCGATAGCCATTTTGCTCGTCAACAAAGGCGGGCTTTAACAAACCTATTTCATCGTAATAGTGTAGTGTACGGACGCTGACACCTGCGAGTTTTGCGAACTCGTTGATTTGCATTTTCACTTTTATCACCTCACGAAAAGGAGTATACACTATGACGCAACGTGAGAGTCAAGCATTTTATTTCACAATCTCATACGGCCAGTCGATGATGCCGCCGAATTCTTTGACGTTGGTATAGCCGAGTTTAACCAGCTCCTCGGAGGCGATTTTGCTCCGTCTGCCGCTGCGGCAATAGACGAGAATCAGCCCGTTCTTATCAGGCAACTCCTTTTCGGCGCGGTCGGCGATCTCATATTCGGGGATGAGGATCGCATCCGCAATATGCCCTTCGGCAAATTCTTCGTCGGTGCGGGCATCGATGATAATATAGTCGGTTTCGGTGCCCATAATCGTTTTTGCCTCTTGGGGCGTGATTTGCTCATACGAATTGGCGCCGCCATCGGAACAAGCGGTCATGCCAAACAAAGAAAGTGAAATAAAAAGCATAACAATCAATCCTTTTAGTTTTCTCATAGTATCGACTCCAAATAACCATCTATTTCATTATGAGATTTGAAAATAATAATGTTTTTATCGTTATATTTTTCCAGTAACTCATATACATGTGGCAACTCTTTTTTGGGAAAAGCGATGATCCACTCTTTAAATTCCGCATCAAATTCCTGCTCTATCCAAGGCATATCCTCTCTTGGTTTTCCAATACGCGATTCTACGCCCGAAAGGCAAACTGAAACCGGAAAATCAAGCAAAAATACGGTATCACATTCTTTTAGACGCATTTCAAGCGTTCTGCCGTAGCAGCCGTCGATGATCCATTTGTCTTGTTTTAGAATGTCGGAAAGCTTTTGGTCAAATTCCTCACGTGAAACGTTGGTTTTATCGGCATTCCAAAACAACAGATCCAGATGAAAAAGCGGCAACCCTGTCATGTCGCGCAGTGCTCTTGAAAAGGTGCTTTTACCGGCGCCGGGACAACCTATAACCATAACTTTTCGCATCATAGTACCTCACTACCAAATAAACGGTATCAGGCGGTATTTCACCTTTTGCTTGTATGCGCGATAACCGTCCAGCTCTTTTTCGAGGAATGCTTCCTCGCCCTTAATTCTTTTTGCAATAATAAAGGGATAGGCAAGGAAAATGACAAACGAATAGAGTGAGCCGAGCACAATCGGCATCGCCAAAAACAACAGCAAGGTTGCGCTATACATCGGGTGGCGGACGATGCCGTATAACCCCGTGTCGATCACTTTTTGGTTTTCCTGCACTTGAATCGTGCGGCTGAGGTAGGTGTTTTCTCTGAGCACTTCGGCATACAGGATATAGGCGACCAGAAAGACCGCCGCCCCACCGATTGCCACGCCTTTGGGCAACGCAAACCAACCAAAGCGGAAATCGAGTCCCGCCACGATAAAGACCGCCAAAAACATCAAACCGCTTAGCTTCACAACCATGCTTTGGTCTTTTTGCTTTTCCTTAGCATCCAGTCGGGATTTCAGCAGTTCGGGATTTTTGAACATCATCACGATCCCCGCGCAAAACATCGGGACAAACAAGATCGCCATCAGCAACCAACCGTTAAAAAAGGCAGGCGTTCCTGCGGGCAAAAAGATCAACACGCCAACCAAAACAACGCCTAATAGGAATTTCAGTATGGCCCCCACAAACAATTTTACCGTCATTATACCACTTCCACCTGACACA
>JAZQTM010000031.1:0-9432 GCA_045630765.1 Acutalibacteraceae bacterium
TCTTACCGCAGTGTGCCGAAGGGGATGCTGCCGCCGTCGATGCGTGCGAGTCAGCCGCCGACGTCTTTTATCGCTTATCCACCCGCTGGCACGACGATTCGGCACAGACGGCATCTTTGCGCGAAGTGTGTGACGAATTGCCGCTGTATGCTGACCGCGCCCGCGCCATCACGCAAGCGGAGCAAGGGTTTGCCCTGCGCGATCCCGCGCTTGCCACGCGGTTGTTCGGCAAGGATATGTGGTTATCCCCCAGTAAAATGGATACATATCACGCTTGCCGTTTCTCTTATTTCTGTAAATATGGTTTGCACGCGTATCCGCGCAAGCGCGCCGAGTTGGATCCCGCACAAGTGGGAACGCTGTCGCACTATATTATGTGTAAGCTGTTGCCCGCATACGTAGAGAAAAAGTACGCCGACTGCACCAAGGAGGCGGTGCGCGCCGACGTCGATGCCGCTGTGCGCGAGTATATCCGCGAGATGCTGGGCGGTGACGACGAAGACGGACAGATCAAAGGATCTGTATCGCATCTGATCCGTTTTTGCCACGAGCTGATGTGGCGCGTGGTGTGTGAACTGAAAAACAGTCGCTTCGTACCGATCAATTACGAGGTTAAGGTCGGCGAAGAGGGTGGTATTCCCGCTTGGAATATCACAACGACAGACGGGTCTACCGTACACGTACACGGTATCGTCGATCGCGTGGACGCGTTCAAAGACGGCGATAAGACGTATATCCGCATTGTTGATTACAAGAGCGGTACCAAGGTCTTTAATCTTGAAAAGGTGTTGGCGGGCTTGGATATGCAGATGCTCATTTATCTGTTCGCCATCTGTGAAAGCGGCACGCAAAACAACAGCCCCGCCGGTGTGTTGTATTTGCCCGCCAAGCTGCCGTTTGTCAACATCAACCGCGAGGTGTCGGAACAGACGCTCGACCGCGAACGGTTTAAAATGATGTGCACCAACGGTCTGCTGATCGATAACCCCGACGTTCTGCGGGCAATGGAGCCCGAACTTGCGGGCGTGTTTATCCCCGTATCCACCGTTAAATCGGGAGAGTTTTCCAAGACCTCCTCCCTTGCCACGTTGGAGCAATTCGGATACATTCGCAATCGTATACAACGCTTGCTCACGGATATGGCGGAGCAGTTGCACGTCGGTGCGGTAAATGCCGTGCCGATCGGCGGTGACGAGGACGGTTGCCGTCGCTGTGATTATCACGACATCTGCTGTCACGAGCCGACCGATCCCATCCGCGAATTCACCTTGAAAAAACTCGACGAGACACTCTCGTCCTTGAACATGACCGAAACGGAGGTGAACGACTGTGGGATGGACACCTGACCAGCAACACTGCATCCAATCACACGGCGGTACGTTGCTGGTATCTGCCGCCGCGGGATCCGGTAAGACCACCGTTTTGGTAGAACGCATCGTACAGTACGTTCTCGCCGGTCACGACGTGGATCGGCTGTTGGTCGTTACCTTCACCAATGCTGCCGCCGCAGAAATGCGGCAACGGCTGACAAAGGCGCTGACCGAGCAAGCCGCCATCCGGCCCGATAACCGGCATTTGCAGCAACAACTCATTCGTCTGCCGCGCGCGGATATTTGTACGGTGGACAGTTTTTGCATCAATTTGGTGCGCGAAAATTTCTATCGGTTGGGTGTGTCGCCGCAATTCCGCGTGGGAGATGAGCAACAGCTTGCCCTGCTCAAGCGCGAGGCACTGGACGATACGTTGCATCACTTTTATGCCGCCGAACAAGCGGATTTTCTGGAACTTGCCGAAACCATGACCGACGGAAAATCGGACGCCCGTTTGATGAGTACCATCGAGACCTTGTATTCGTTTATTCAATCCTATCCCGAGCCCGAACGGTGGCTGAAAGAAACAGCCGCTTTGTACGATCAGACTGACACAATCGCCGAAACCGTTTGGGGAAAGGAACTGTTCAAAAAAATGCGCGACGTGCTGACACGCTGTCAGCGGATATACACGTCCGCGTTAGAGGAAACGGTCGGTGAAAAGGTGCTCACGCGCGCCTATGCGCCCATACTGACAGACGAGCTGGAACTGGTGCGTCGGTTGCGCGAGCACGCCGAAAACGGTCGCTTTGACCCCTTGTTTGAGGGGTTGATGAACGCCTCGTTTACAAGACTTGGTCCCACCACCGGTTGTGAGGATACCGACGCGCGCGAACGCGCAAAAGCATTGCGCGACACTGCCAAAAAACTGATCGGCGATCTGCAAAAGCTTTATTGCGGAACCGAAGAAGAGTGTCGAAAGGATTTGGAGCGGTCCGCCCGCTTGATCCGTACCTTGTATGAGGTCATCAGCCATTTCACGGCAGTGTTTACCGAGAAAAAGTTGGAAGCAAATCTGCTGGATTTCAGCGATACCGAGCATCGGGCGCTGTCCTTGCTCGCCAAGTTTGACGAACAGGGAAAACCGATACCGACCGACGAGGCGCGCGAGATCGCCGCGCGGTACGACGAGGTGATGGTGGACGAGTATCAGGACACCAACGCCGTGCAAGACGCGCTGTTTGTGGCGCTGTCCCGCGATGAGCAGAATTTGTTTATGGTGGGTGACGTCAAGCAAAGCATCTACGCTTTTCGCAAAGCGAAGCCGAAGTTGTTCCTCGACCGTCGGAATAAGTACGAACTGTTTACGGGGAATAACTATCCCGGCACGATTTTACTCGGTCACAATTTCCGCAGCCGCCGCGCGGTAACGGATGTCGTCAATTTTGTGTTTCATCAGTTGATGATCCCCGCACTCGGCGGAATCGACTATAACGATCAAGAAAAACTGCATTACCATGCCCCGTATCCGTCGCTTGAGGATGAATCGGCATACGATACCGAATGTCTGATCCTTGACAAGAAAGAGGTAACGGCGTTCGGCTACTCCGCCGACGAAGCGGAAGGACTGCTGATCGCCGAACGCATTGAAACACTGATAAATACGTTTTCCGTAACGGAAAAGGACGGCAAACGCCGTCCCTTGCAGTACAAAGATTGTTGTATTTTATTGCGCAATCACAAAAGCCACGCGCTCGCATACTGCAAGGCGCTCGAACAGTACGGAATTCCTACCGTTGCCAACCTGGAAAGCAATTTCTTTGAAACACCCGAAGTGCGGCTGACGCTGTCGCTGCTAAGGTGTATCGATAACCCGCTCTTGGATATCCCGCTCGTGGCGGTGATGCTCTCCCCCTTGTTTGGGTTCACGACCGACGATCTGGCAACCATTCGGTTATGCCGACCGAAAGCGACCTTGTACGTTGCGGTCACCGCCACTGCACGCAGCGGCGAATCACCGCTTGGCACGCGTTGCCGTGCCTTTTTGGAAACGCTCAACCATTACCGCGAGTTGTCGGCACTGCTGACGGTGGATCGATTGCTCACCCGTTTGTACGAAGATCTGTCGCTGCCCGAGTTGTTCAGCGCCCGTTTTGGCGGTGCCGCACGCACCGCCAATCTGCGCGCGTTGTACGAGCAGTGCAGTCGATTTGAACAAGGCGGATTCCGCGGTCTGTCGGCGTTTATTCATCACATCGACCGCTTACAGGAAAACCGCATCAAGATCTCTACCGCCACGCCCGACGCGGAAAATGCCGTACGCATTATGACGGTACACGGCTCCAAGGGCTTGGAATTCCCCGTAGTCTTTTTGGCGGGACTTGCCACGTCTTTCGGTGGCGAGGATGCCAAAAAGGATCTGTTGTTACATTCGGAATACGGCGCCGGTATGAACCACCGCGATCCCGTGACGTTCGTGCGCCGTCATACGCTGCCGCGCAACGGATTACTGCTGATGCAGCAAGAAGAGTCACGCGCAGAGGAATTGCGCATCTTGTACGTGGCGATGACGCGTGCCCGCGAAAAGTTGTATCTTGTCACGACACCGTCTTCACCCGAAAAGACACTCAGCGCCCTTGCCGCCGGCATTGACGGTAGCCGCGATACGCTGTCGCCCGAAACGTTGGGCGACGCGGATTGTCTGAGTGACTGGGTGCTCACGGCGCTGTTGCGCCATCCGTCTTGCGGTGTGCTTCGTGCGCGTGCGGGTGTCAATCGCCCCATCGCACTGACCGCCGATGACGATACGGTTCCCGTACAGGTGTCCTTCTGTTCACCGCCGCTGCCAAAAGATGCGGACGCGGACGATACAGAGGTCGTGCACACGGCAACCGCGGACGAAGCGTTGACAAACGCCCTGCGCGAGCGCATTGCCTACGCGTATCCGCACGAGTCCCTCGCCCGCGTGCCGACCAAGTTGGCGGCATCTGCCGTCGCTGCCGATCCCACCCGTCCCGAACTGGTGGCTCACGCGCGACCGACGTTTTTGTCCAAACAAGATCTCACCCCCGCCGAACGCGGTACGGCGATGCACAACTTTATGCAGTATGCGGATTTTGCCGCTGCCGCCGTATCCCCTCAAGCGGAAGCCGAACGGTTGAAAACCACGGGTTTCTTATCCGCCGAGCAAGTCGCGTCGTTGGATATCGATCGTTTGCAAGCGTTCTTTAACAGCGATCTGTACCGTCGTATCGGGGCATCCGAACGGGTACTGCGCGAAGTGCCGTTCACCTTCCGCGAAGCGGCTGCCGCGTACGATCCCGCCGTCACCGATCCGAACGAAGCGGTGGTGGTACAGGGTATTGCGGACTGCGTATTCGTGGAAAACGGCGAGTTGGTGATCGTGGATTACAAAACGGATCGCGTGAAATCACCCGCAGAACTGGTGGAGCGTTACCGCGCACAGTTAGATGTGTACGCGCGGGCATTATCTGCCGTATTACAGTTGCCGGTGCGCGAATGTCTGCTGTATTCGTTTGCGCTCGGGCAAGTCGTTAAAATTTAAGAGTCACGGAAACGGTCTTGTCACAGTTTTTAAGCTGTGATCGGACCGTTTCTTGCGTTACGGCAGGGTTTTCTATCGCCGTTCGGCGGGCTAGGGCGAGCGGATCACAATCGGTTTCGTCCAGCACACGCAACGCATCCTCCATACACCCTTTGACAAAGCGTTCCACGGCGGCGAGCGACGGCTCGGCGCCGTTTTTTCGTTCGGTGACGTGCACTTGTCCCGTAACCGCGAAATGATACCGAAAATTCTGACCGTCCGTTTGGATGGTCAGCGTTGTTTTGAGGGCGTTCGGCGTATAGGTCACACCGTTTGCGGTGTAGAGCAGTTGCCGCAATTCGTCACCGAGTAAAAGAAACCCCGTTGTCTGCTTCCCCGTCAATTCCCCGACAAACACACCGTTGCGAAACAGTGCCGTACCGTCGGGGACGGGTGTGCCGTCTGCTACCGTCACGATGGGAAGCGTTGCGTCATACATCCCCGAAGCGGCGCGCTCGACGTCCAACAGATCGCGTTTTGCGCAAACGCCCCACTTGGCGCCCTCGCTCAGCAGTCCCACCACGTAGCGGGCGGGAATGGCATCGTTGCCCGACGGGATACCGAGCAGATCGGCGGGATCGCCGCGACATACCACCATTGGAACCAACGTGCGCCCCTCCCCGTTGCGAATCAGATAATCTAAACTGTCAAACAAGGACTCTGCCTCACATTGGGCGATGCTGACCGCAACGATCTGATTATGCAAAATGTAGGCGCGTCTGCCCGCTTCGTTCAAAAACGCGTGCAGTGCCGCCGAGACCGAATCGCCCGACGCTTCGTAAACGGTGGTGGCGGCTTCGTTTTGTTCGGATAAGCCCGAGGCGGTTTTGAGTCCGTCCACCGCTTGTACTGACAACGCGTACGCGCCGTCTTTTTGATGAATACCCAGTGCCGTCACCACAATCTCGCTGCGCAGTGCGGTATCGGTGTGACAACCGCAAAGCAACGGGATAAGCAAACAAAACGCGCACAATCGTTTCATACCGTCCTCCTATACACGGTCGGCAACCCGACACAAAACAGCGCCAGGACGCCCCAATACAGATACGTGATCCACTGCCATTGTCCCTCGAAGCCTACCGCACGGGTGAGGATCACCAACGCGATAAGGATGACGGCACCCGATGCGGCGGCAAGCGGGCGGGCGGTGTGCGCGCGGTCAAGGTAGATAACGGCAAACAACGATACCCGCACGAAAAAGGTGCCGAGCCACAGTATCACCACCAACAGATCCGAGCGTTCCAGTACACCAACTTTTGCCGCTGTGACCGCCGTGTGAAACGGATAGGCGGTGAGTCCCGCAAAGTCGCCCAGCACACCTGTGGTGACGATACACACGAACAAGGTCAGTAAAGCGTTGAGTCCGACAAACGTGGCAAAAGGTTTGAATACCTTGCCGTTCACGCTCGGGTACAGTGCGCCCACCGCTACGATCTCCGCCGTGCGCGGCAGTTCTTTGACGGTTTGCGCGAACACCGAGCGCCAACCGCCGAATACCGCGGGCGGGAAATTCACCGCGTTCATTCGCGGTATCAGCAACGCACCGAACAGGAGTAACAACGCGATTCCCGCCACCGTTACCACCGCGGCGATACGACCGAGCGACTGTACGCCGTACAATGCCGCCGCAAAGCCGCAGACGATGAGCGTGGCGGTGAGAAAGGTCACGGAAAAATCCGCTTTGACCGTTTCTTCCGCAAAATCACGGAATTGCAACATATCGAGGTATAACACGAATAAACTGACAAGCAGATACCCGTTGCCGACAACGCGACCCGACAACGGAATGCCGCGGCGCGCGAGCAGAACGGTGGGTAAAATGAGCAAAATCAAAAAAACGGCGTTCAGCGCCGTTACCGCCACAAGGTCGGGCACGGTGAGCGCGTGCAAACTGTCGGACGGCAAGAGCAAGCAACTCGACAGCCGTCCCGCCAAGAGCAGCCATAAAAACTGCGTGGGGCTGATGCGGTCGCGCGTTGTCATTGTGGGATCTCCTCCTCCCCGTCTTTGATCTCGGAGCCGACGACGTTTTGAACGCGGAAGCTGTTTTGGGATAAGCGCCGCCAATCCGAACGAATAAACACGTCACGCATGGCTTTCAGGCTGAACGGCGTGATGGGGGCGGTGATGGGAATGGTATCGACATTCACGCTCACCAAACTGCTAAATAAAAGCAGGGTGCCGAGCATCACGCCGTACAAGCCGAGCGTGCCGCCGAGAACGATAAATACAAAACGCAGTACCGCAATGCTGCCATACAAACTCGGAATGACGAACGCGCTGATGGAGGTCAGTGCGACCACGATCACCATCGGTGCGCTGACCAATCCCGCGCGCACCACCGATTCACCGATGACCAACGCGCCGACAATGCTGACCGCGTGACCGACGGATTTCGGGAAACGCAATCCCGCTTCGCGCATAATCTCAAACAGAAAATGGATGAGGATGGCTTCGGCTATCGGCGGAAACGGGGTGGAACGCGCGGAATTGATAAACGTTAAGAGCAACTCGCTCGGCAGCATCTCCGCGTGGTGGGTGCCGATCGCCACGTACAGTCCCGGTAACAGTAAACTGACGAGAAAGGCTACGTATTTGATAAGGCGAATAAAACTCGCGTATACGGGGTGTTGCGTGTAATCGTCCATCGATTGAAAATGCTCGGCGAACAGATACGGTACCACCAACGTGAACGGGGTGCCGTCCACCAACACGCCGATGCGCCCCTCCGCCACCTTGCCGCACAAGGTATCGGGGCGTTCGGTCACGTCCACACCCGTGAACAGCGAGTGTCGCTGTCCTTCCAAAAACGGTTGCAAGTAACCCGATTCCAGTACGATGTCCAACGGGCAAGCTTGTATTCGTTTGCGCACGTCGGACAACAGACGATCGGATACGCGCCCGCGCATATAGCATAAGCACACCGCTGTTTTGCTTTCCGTGCCGACGGTGAGCATTTCGAAAGTGAGGGCGGGGGTTTTTAAGCGGCGGCGGATCATTGAAATGTTGATACGGATCGCTTCGGTAAATCCTTCTCTGGAGCCGCGCACGCCCACTTCGGTGGACGGCTCGGAGACGCCTCGGATCATAAAGGCTTGCAGTCCGCCGAGTACCGCGTAGTCTACCCCGTCAAGCAATACCGCCGCAAAACCGGATACGATAAGTTCCGATAATTGTTCGATGGTGTCGGCTTTGAGCAGATCCACAAAGCCGAGCACCGTTTTTTCAACGTCGCGCATCGCATCGGCGGCGGTTTGATAGGTGTGCGGCATACGGGAAAGCGGCAACAAGACCGCGTCGGTCATCATATGACGGTCGATCATCCCCTCAATGCTGACTACCGCCGCCGAATAGCCCGCGACGGCGATCTCACGAATTACCAGATCGGAACTGACGTCGAACGTGCGGCGCAAGATATCAAGGGTATCGGTCAGCGCCGTTTTGAGCGGCGTGTGCGATTGTTTCATATTACATCACCAACGGGAGTATGGACGGGTTGTGGCAGAATATTCCGCCGCAATCCGTCTATACTACGCAAAAGAGGTGATGTTTGATGGCGATTACGGCTATCCGCACCGCAATCATTTATCTGTTTTTGATTGCGGCACTGCGCGTGACGGGAAAACGACAACTGGGGGAATTGCAACCCATTGAGTTGGTGGTGACGTTGCTGATTTCCGACTTGGCGGCGGTGCCGATGCAAGAGAGCGGTGCGCCGCTTTTGTCGGGGCTTATCCCCATTGCGGTATTGGTGGCGCTGGAACTGATCCTCTCTGCGCTGATGGTGAAAAGCAACGGGTTATCCCGTCTGATCAGCGGAAATCCCGTGGTGATCATCAAAGACGGAAAACTGTCACAAAAAGCGCTGCGGCAGCTCAGGCTGACGGTGGAGGATCTGCTGGAAACGTTGCGGCAACAAGACGTGTTTGATCTGCAGGAGATCCGCTACGCGATCGCGGAAACCAACGGCAGTATCAGTTTGTTCAAGTTTGCCGACTGCCAGACCGCGACGGTGCGGGACATAAAGAAAAAGCCGTCGAACAGCGGCGCGGCGGTGCCGGTCGTGAACGACGGACAGTTGGTAAAATGGGGGCTTGAAATGATCGGCGTTTCGGAAGAATGGGTGACGGAAACACTGGGAAAACTCGCTTGCCCGCTCTCGGAAACGCTGCTGCTCACCGCCGATGATAAACGGCGCACCTATCTGATACGAAAAGGAGAGGAAAGCGCGTGAAACGGGTGATCTTGGCAGTTTTACTGCTGTTGTTTATTTGTGTCGGGTGTATCGTGTCCATCACGATGCAACACGCCGTAATCGAGGAGTTTATGGCAAAAACCGAGAAAATGGAATCCTTGTTTAAGCAAGGGGACGTGGCGATGGCGATTACCACCGCTCAAGGCTTTGCCGCTGATTACCGCGACAAAACGCGGTATTTTTCGTTGTTTTTGCCGCACAATACGCTCACGGAGGTGGAAAAGAGCGTGGTCAGCCTGCCCGCGATCCTTACACACGGCGAG
>JAZQTM010000032.1:0-48640 GCA_045630765.1 Acutalibacteraceae bacterium
TGTACATCATCGACGAAGTGCACATGCTTTCGGCGGGTGCGTTTAACGCGCTCCTCAAAACGTTGGAGGAGCCGCCCGAGCACGTTATCTTTATCTTGGCAACGACCGAGGTGCATAAACTTCCCGCAACGATTTTATCGCGTTGCCAGCGGTTTGATTTCGGTAGAATTCCTGCCGCGGACATCGCCGCGCGGTTGCACTACGTTGCCGAGCAAGAACAATTTACTTTGGCAGACGATGCAGCATTATTGATCGCGCGTCTGGCAGACGGCGGCTTGCGTGATGCATTGTCGCTGCTCGATCAGTGCTTGTCCCGTTCGCGGAATATCACGGCGGATACCGTGGTGGATGCGACAGGTATGGCAGGACGTGAGCATTTGTTCCGTCTGGCACGCGCCGTGCGCGAGCACGACGGCACGACGGCGTTAACGGTACTTGGTGCCTTGTACGATGCTTCCAAGGATATGGAGCGTCTGTGCGTGGAAATGATTGAATTTTACCGCAACCTGATGATCGTCAAGAGCGTGCGTAAATCGGAAGATCTGATCGCGGTGTCACCCGCCGAATTGCAGGAATTGCATAACGAGGCTGAAACGCTGACGCTCGGTGCGGTATTGCATATTTTGGACGTGCTTCAGGGCACGTTAGATCGCTTAAAAGGCGGTGTTTCCCGCCGCGTAGAGATGGAAACCACGTTGCTGCGTTTGTGCGAGCCGCGTTTGGATACCACACCGGAAAGCTTGCTTCGCCGTATTGAAGATCTTGAGGCGGGTGTCGTAGTTCAAAAACAAGTGACGACAACGGCAACTGCCGTTCCTCCTGTGCCGACAACGGTTGAAACGCCGAAAGAAGAAGCGCCGTCGCCGGAACCGACAACAGCGCCCGCAGCTCCTGCGGCAGAAATGCAACCGTTTGATCGATGGGCAGAGGTGTTAGAGCGCTTGTCGACCCAATGTCCGCCGCTGTATGGTGTGCTGATCAATTCGGAAGCGATGACCGACGGTGAGCGACTGGTGGTAGTTACCGATAACGATCTGTTCGTATCATTGGTAAAAACCGACGGAAATAAGTTTACACTGATGAATGCCGTGCAGGCGATTGCGGGCAAACCGATGCGTATCAGCCGCGGTCGTCCCGTTAAGCAGGAAACGGCGGAGAAAAAGCAAGAAGACGATCCCTTATCGGCATTTTTGAAGCAAAGTGCCGAGGCGGGTATTTCGATTGAAATGAAAGGATGATCCTTATATGAAAGCACGGTTACCGCAGGGCTACGGCAATGCCGGAGGCGGCAATATGCAGGCTATGCTCAAGCAAGCACAGAAAATGCAGGAAGATATGGCAACCGCTCAAGCGGATCTCGAACAACGTGAATACAGCGCAACTGCCGGCGGCGGAATGGTAAAAGCCACCGTGGACGGTACACATTTGTTGCGTTCCATTGAATTGCAGCCGGAAGCGGTCGATCCCGAAGATACGGAAATGCTGGCAGATCTGATTGTTGCGGCTGTCAACGAAGCCGTGCGCAAAGCGCAAGCAGATTCTGAAGAAACGCTGGGCAAGATCACCGGCGGCATGAAAATGCCGTTTTAACAGATGATACGGAAACTTCTTTGGTGGGTTTTAACCGTTGGTTGTGCGGCAATGATTTTAGGGCTTTCTTGCCAATCGGCACCGCAATCTGCTGAACTGAGCACATCGTTCACACAATCTGTGCTGGAATGGATTCCGGCATATCAGAATTTGACACCGGAACAACAGATGGCGGCAACGGCAACGGCAAACGTCCTTATGCGGGAGATTGCTCATATAGCCACTTTTACAGTTCTTGGGTTTTGTGCATCGATGCTGGTGCGCAGTTATGCGATCTGTCGGTGGATATCGGTCGTTTTCCCGTCTTGTGCGGTGTTTGCCGTGTTGGATGAAAGCGTGCAGCATTTTTTGAAAGCCGGGCGCGCTTTCCAGTTGGTGGACTTGCTTAAGGATTGGGCAGGTGTACTGCTTGGAATGACGATCGTGGCACTTATCGGGCGGATGATCCGCCGCAAACATAGGGAGGAGTCGGGCAATGGCGTATCGGGTACCGGCACTTGACAATTTAATTGAACAGTGGGAACGCTTGCCCGGTATCGGTCATAAAACGGCTGTGCGGCTTGCGTTTTCGTTGCTTTCTATGAGTGATGAACAAAGCAACCGTTTCGTGGAAGCCATCGTGAATGCCAAAAAGAATATTCACGAATGTGAGACCTGTTGTAATCTGACAGATGGTGAACAGTGTTCGGTGTGTTCCGCGTCCAACCGCGACGAGAGTGTGATCTGTGTCGTGGAGGAACCACAGGACGTGCTTGCTTTTGAACGGATGCGTGAATTTCACGGCTTATATCACGTACTGCACGGTACCATCTCGCCGATGAACGGTATCGGTCCGGAGCAATTGCGCATCAAACAGTTGCTCACACGCGTGGCAAACACCGACGTTACCGAAGTGATTATGGCGACCAACCCCACTGTAGAAGGGGAAGCAACCGCTATGTACCTCTCGAAATTGTTAAAGCCGTTTGAGATCAAGGTAACACGGCTCGCTTACGGTATTCCCGTTGGCGGTGAGTTGGAATACGCGGATGAGGTCACGCTCAGCCGTTCATTTGAAGGGCGAAGCGAATTATAAACAATGGAGGATTGAGTTATGGCAGGCGAGCGCATCGCAACAAAGACCATCGCGGAAAATCGAAAAGCCTTCCATGACTATTTCGTTGAGGAATCCATGGAGGCAGGCATTGAACTGTGCGGCACCGAGGTCAAATCCCTGCGTAAGGGTGCAGTGAATTTAAAGGATTCCTGGTGTTCCGTGGATAACGGAGAATTGTTCATTAAGGGGATGCACATCAGTCCCTATGAGCAGGGAAATATTTTTAACCGCGATCCGATGCGGGTGCGCAAATTATTGATGCATCGGCGAGAGATCATGCGGTTATACGGCTTATTAAAGCAGCAACAGGGACTCACCTTGATCCCGTTATCATTGTATTTTAAAGGCTCGCGTGTCAAGGTACAGTTGGGACTGTGCCGTGGTAAAAAACTGTATGACAAGCGCGAGGACGCGGCGCGCCGCGATATGAAGCGCGAGGCAGAGCGTGCTATGCGCCAAAAGGAGGTTTGACGGATGAGTTTGTTATCCGTGGTCATTCCCGCCTATAACGAGGAACAAAATATTTCGCTTGCCGTTGCCGGTATCTCTGAAGTGCTGGAAACGGCAAACATTCCGTACGAACTGATTTTTGTGGATGACGGTTCCAAGGATCAAACCTACGCACATATCTGTGAAGAATCCCGCTGTCATCCGTCGGTGCGCGGCGTGTCGTTCAGCCGCAATTTCGGGAAAGAAGCGGCTATTTTTGCCGGTCTTGCCGAAGCAAAAGGCGACGCGTGTGTTGTTACGGACTGCGATCTTCAGTTCCCGCCGTCGGTCATTCCGCGTATGTGGGAGTTGTGGCAGCAAGGCTATGAAGTCGTAGAGGGCAAAAAGAGCGCCCGTGGAAATGAAAAAGCAGCACACGGTGTATGCGCGCGGTTGTTCTATCGTTTGATCGGGAAAGCCGTTGGAATGGACATGCAGTCCTCGTCGGACTTCAAGTTGCTGGATCGTCGCGTAGTGGACGTTATGAACACCCTGCAGGAAAAAGACACCTTTTTCCGCGCTTTATCGTTTTGGGCGGGTTTCCGTACCGCAACGGTTGAGTTTGAGGTCGCCGAACGCGCTAACGGTCAATCGAAATGGTCGGTCAGCGGTTTGTTCAAGTATGCCGTCAACAACTTGACGTCGTTCACTACGGCACCGCTTCGCGTGGTAACGGTACTCGGCACGCTTTCGATCATCGCCTCGTTTGTTATGGCAGTGCAAACCTTGATTCGCTTCTTTTTGGGTTCTGCCGTGGAGGGCTTTACCACTGTTATTTTGTTGTTACTGCTCATTGGCGGTGCCATTATGATTAGTTTAGGCATCATTGGGCATTATATTGCTCGTATCTACGATGAAGTCAAAAACCGTCCGCGCTACATTATCGCGCGCCGCACAGAGGAGGAATGAGTCGTGCTGTTGACATTGGATTTGGGTAATACCAATCTAACCATCGGTGCTTTCCGTGACGATACGTTGGTATGCGAATGTCGCATTGCTACTGACCGCACACGCACCGGTGACCAATACGCAGTGGAACTGCTTTCCTTGTTACGGTTGTACGGCATTTCCGAAACCGAGATTGATGGCGCGATTTTAAGTTCGGTTGTTCCCGGTTTGGACAAGGTGCTCGCTGACGCGGTAAAACGCGTGACCGGCATTACGCCGTTGCTCGTTGGTCCCGGTGTTAAGACCGGTATGAATATTCGCATTGATAATCCTGCTCAACTGGGTGCGGATTTATTGGTCGGTGCGGTGGCGGCAGTTGCCAAATACGGCGCGCCGTGTATTGTTTGGGATCTTGGCACCGCTACCACCGTATCGGTTGTGGATGCTGACGGCGCTTTTCGAGGCGGCGCGATCATGCCGGGCGTCGGCACCTCGCTGGACTCTTTGGTAAACCGTGCCTCGTTATTGCCGCGCATCCGCGTGGAAGCACCGCCGCAGGTAATCGGCACCAATACCACCGATTCGATGAAATCGGGTGTGGTGTTCGGTACCGCTGCTACGCTTGACGGTATGTCGGATCGTATTGAACAGCAACTCGGTACGACTGCTACCGTGGTGGTGACCGGTGGTCTGGGGGAGGAGATTGCTTCCCATTGTCGGCGTGAAACCGTGTACGACGGCAGACTGTTACTGGATGGTCTGCGCCTGATCTACGTCAAAAACTGTCCCTGACGGTTCTTTGAAATATTATGCGCTGCATCCCGTTTGGTGAGCAGCAGCAAGGAGAAATGACAAATGATAGAAAAGAAGACAGTTCGTTTGGCACAACTGGCGATTCTGTCAGCACTCATTGTGGTGTTGCAACTGATGAGCTACGGTGTTAAGATCGGACCTTTCGGTCTGTCGCTTGTGCTGATCCCGATCGTTATCGGTGGTGCACTGTTCGGCATTCGTTCCGGTGCGATACTGGGCGGTGTGTTCGGCGTAGTCGTTGTGTTGTGTTGTGTGTTTGGGTTGGATGTTGGCGGCAATATGCTGTGGAGTATCAACCCGCTTTTGACCGCCTTGATCTGTATCGGAAAAGGCGTTGCCGCCGGTGTTGCCGGTGCGGCTGTTTCTAAAGTTTTCCAAAAGATAAACAAACCGACGGTTGGCGTTTTCTTGAGCGCGATCACGGTCCCGCTTGTGAACACCGGTTTGTTTTTAACCATGTTGTCGCTGTGCTTTTACGACACGTTGGTGCAGTGGGCAGCCGGACAAAACGTGGTTTATTATGTCCTTACCGGCATCATTTTGGTCAATTTTGTACCGGAATTGTTACTGAACGTCATACTGGCCCCGGTAGCACAGCGCGTGATTGCTGCGGTGCGTCGCAGTAAACTGTAACCATCATTCACATTCTGTAAGAAAATAACCGTGTGGCATCGCCACACGGTTTATTTTTTGTCCAATTGCCCATACTGTTCGGTGGAGGCGATGGGATGGGAACTTTTTGGACAGACTCGATAAAACTACCCTCATTTCCCGCGATGGAACATGATATTCGCGCCGACGTGTTGGTGATCGGCGGCGGACTTGCAGGGCTTTTGTGTGCGCACCACCTTCGTCGGGCAGGTTTGGATGTCGTCGTGGTCGAAGCGGATACGATCGGTAGCGGTGTGACGGGCAGAACCACTGCCAAGATCACTACCCAGCACGGGGCCATTTATCAGACGATTGCCAAACGGTACGGGATGCAGACGGCGCGTCAGTATTATGAAGCAAACCGAGAAGCGCTTGAGGCGTATCGTGAACTTGACGGCGATTTTGATCTTGAAACCCGCGACGGATTTCTCTTTTCGCGCCTTCACCGTGAAGTGTTGGAAAGCGAATATAACACGTTGCGTGCTATCGGTGCCGAAACGGAATGGGCAGAGGATGTGGAGTTGCCGTTCCCGATAGCCGGTGCTTTGCGTATTCCGCGTCAAGCGCAAGCGCACCCGCTGAAATTGCTCGCGCTTTTAACGGCGGACTTAACCATCTATGAGCATACCCGCGTGCGCGAAATCCGAGGCAACGTCGTCACGACTGATAACGGCACCACTATCACCGCAGAATCGATTATCGTCGCCACGCATTTCCCGTTTCTCAATCGTCACGGTGCCTATTTTTTGAAACTGTATCAACACCGTTCGTACGTAGCGGTAGTGGATAACGCACCGCCGCTTGAGGGAATGTATTGGGAGGCGAGTGACAGCGGGCTGACCTTTCGTCAGTGCGGTGATCGGTTGCTTATTGTTGGTGGGGGACACCGTACGGGCAAATCGGGCTTGGCTTGGAAAGCGGCGGAGCAACTCGTGCATCATTACTATCCAAATGCGGAAATTTCGGTGCGCTTCGCCACGCAAGACTGTATGTCTCTTGACGGGATTCCGTATATCGGTCGCTATGCCAAGAATACTTCGCAGTTGTACGTGGCGACAGGCTTTAACGGATGGGGAATGACCTCGGCGATGACCGCCTCCTTGTTGTTGACGGGCGAATTGATCGGAAAGCCTAAACCGTGGGCTTCCGTGTTTTCTCCTGATCGAACGATATGGCACCGACAACTTGCGCTTAACGCGGGAGAAACGCTCAAAACGTTGGTGACACCAACCGCGCCACGTTGCCCACATCTCGGATGCGCGCTTAAATGGAACCGTGCCGAGCGTAGTTGGGATTGTCCCTGCCACGGCTCGCGGTTTTCGGAAAGCGGCAAATTGCGAAACGGTCCCGCGACCGGAGATATAAAAAAGGGATGAGCGTTTGCTCATCCCTTTTTACTGTTTTGATTATTCTTTTTCTGCAATTTTGCGACCCATCAGCACACCCATAACGGATGCCATCATTAAGCCGCGTGTCCAACCGCTGGAATCACCCAGACAGTGCAGACCTTCGACGTTGGTGTTCAGGTCGGTATCCATCCGTACGCGGTTGCTGTAGAATTTCAGTTCCGGCGAATACAGCAGTGTTTCGTACGAAGCAAAACCCGGTACTACCTGATCCACGGCTTGGATAAAGTTGATGATGTTGATCATTGCGCGGTACGGCATCGCGGCAGTGATATCACCCGCGACCGCATCCGGCAAGGTGGGACGCAGATTCGATTGCGCCAGTTCTTTTTGCCAGGTGCGCTTGCCGTCCAGAATATCGCCGAAGCGCTGTACCAAGATGTGACCGGCGCCCAGCATATTGGTCAATTCACCGACTTTTTGCGCGTATGCGATCGGCTGATTAAACGGTTGGTTAAAGTTATGGGAACACAAAATTGCCAAGTTGGTATTGTTGGATTTGAGTTCCTTGTACGAGTGACCGTTAACAACGGCCAAATCGTCGTCGTAGTTTTCCTGACTCACAAAACCGCCGGGGTTCTGACAGAACGTGCGCACCTTGTTTTTGAACGGGCGCGGATAGCCGATGAGTTTGGACTCATACAGCGTTTCGTTGACGGTTTCCATCACCTCGTTGCGTACTTCTACGCGTACACCGATATCAACGGTTCCGGGCTGATGGGCAATATTATGCTCTGCACAGATCTTCTCCAACCAATCTGCACCGCGACGACCGGTGGCAATAACGGTGTGCGAGGCTTCAATCGTGAGATCTGCTTTGCCGTCGCTGATACACACACCGCGGCACACGCTGCCGTCAAGCAGCAGGTCGGTACATTCGTAGCCGAACAAAATCTCAACACCGTTGTTTTGCAGATATTGTTCAATGGCGAGGTAGATTCCCTGTGCTTTTTCAGTACCCATATGGCGGATGGGGCAGTCTACCAGTTTCAAACCCGCACGAATTGCACGTTTGCGGATTTCCTTTACCTTTTCTGTGTTGCCAAGTCCCTCTACATGGGTGTCGGCACCGAATTCCAGATAAATTTTATCGGCATAATCAATGAGATCTTGCGCCACATCCTCGCCAATCAGCGACGGCAGATCACCGCCGACCTCGTAACTCAGCGATAATTTACCGTCCGAAAACGCACCTGCGCCGGAAAAACCGGTGGTGATATGGCAATAGGGTTTGCAGTTAACACAATGCCCGACTTTTGCTTTGGGGCATCGACGATTTTCGACAGCTTGTCCTTTTTCGACGATCATAATGCTTTGCTTACTGCCTCGACGAAGCATTTCGAGTGCAGTAAAAATACCGGCAGGGCCGGCACCGATAATCACAACGTCTTTTTTCATGTTGTAACCTCCTTATAATGGAGTTTCCCGATAAACAAGTATATCAACAAACGGAATGGCTTGTCAACTGTAATTTTTACAAGTATCCCTTGCGTAATGTGTATGGTATATGGTATACTGACTCTGTATGAAAGGATGGTGACAGCGGAATGGATATTCGTGTAGGAGACGTGCTCACAATGAAAAAAACGCATCCTTGCGGTGGTGCTACATTTTCGGTTTTGCGGATCGGTATGGATTTTCGTTTGCGCTGTGAAACCTGTGGTCACGAAATGATGATTCCCCGCCAAAAAGCCGAAAAAAACGTTCGTAAGATCGAGCGGGAGGAGTAGCGGCGCACAGTAACTCGACGACAGAGAGAAGGAGAGGGAAACTGTGTTAGACCGATTAAAAGACGTTGAAAAGCGATATGAGGAACTGATGGTGCGCTTATGCGATCCGTCGGTGGTGTCGCAAGCGGACTTGTACCGCGATTTGATGCGCGAGAGTAAACAACTCGAACCCATTGTGGAAGCCTATCGCGTGTACACGCGGGCGCGTGAAACCGAAAAAGAAGCCAAAGCGCTTTTGGAAACGACGGGCGTTGACCGCGAGTTGCGGGAATTGGCAGAAGAAGAATTACAGGAAAGCCGCCGCACGGCGGAGCGCCTGACAGAGGAATTGAAAATTTTATTGTTGCCGCGTGACCCGAACGATGACCGTAACGTGATTGTCGAGATCCGCGCGGGGGCAGGCGGCGAAGAATCGGCGTTGTTTGCCAACAGTTTGTATCGGATGTATACGCTGTATGCTACCGCCAATGGGTATCAGACTGAAATGGTGGGGGCTAACGAAACCGAGCTCGGCGGATACAAAGAGATCAGCTTTATGGTTACGGGGCACGGTGCGTACAGCCGCTTGAAATTTGAAAGCGGTGTTCACCGCGTTCAGCGCGTACCCGAAACCGAGGCGGGCGGTCGTATTCACACCTCCACTGTTACGGTAGCGGTGTTGCCCGAAGCGGAGGAAGTAGAACTTGAGATCAACCCCGCCGATTTGCAGATCGACACGTATCGTTCCAGCGGTGCGGGCGGTCAGCATATCAA
This sequence comes from Acutalibacteraceae bacterium, assembly GCA_045630765.1. Taxonomy (GTDB): domain Bacteria; phylum Bacillota; class Clostridia; order Oscillospirales; family Acutalibacteraceae; genus RGIG3009. The sequence continues at coordinate 9,417 of JAZQTM010000032.1, forward strand.
CAAGACCGAATCGGCAATTCGTATCACGCATATCCCGACAGGTACGGTCGTAGAATGTCAGGATGAGCGAAGTCAGTATAAAAACAAAGACAAGGCAATGCGTGTATTGCGGGCGCGATTGTTTGAGCAAAAGCAGGCAGAGCAACAGTCAGCGATTGCGGCTGACCGCCGTTCGCAGGTGGGGACGGGTGATCGCAGCGAACGCATCCGCACTTACAATTTTCCCCAAGGGCGTGTAACCGATCATCGTATCGGGCTGACGCTGTATAAATTGGACGCGGTAATGGACGGCGCGTTAGATGAACTGATTGATGCGCTGATAACGGCTGACCGCGCAGAGAAGTTACAAGAAGGATTGTAAATTATGCAAACTTTGCATTTATCAGATAGGGAGTCGGATTTGCAACTTGCCGCAGACTTACTGAAAAGCGGTGAGTTGGTTGCGATCCCCACCGAAACGGTATACGGACTCGCGGCGGATGCCCGAAACGGCGCGGCAGTAGCGAACATTTTTAAGGCTAAAGGTCGTCCGGTGGATAATCCGCTCATTGTGCACATCGCACACCGCGATCAATTGAACGAATTGGTTGCCGCTGTTCCGCCGATGGCAGAAAAGCTTATCCGTGCGTTTTGGCCGGGACCGTTGACGATGATCTTTAAGAAATCTTCTTTGGTACCGCACGAGGTAAGCGCGGGGTTGGATACGGTGGCGGTCAGAATGCCGTCACACCCGATCGCTAAGCGGATTATTGAGCTTTCTTGCCCGTTGGCAGCCCCTTCTGCCAATCGTTCGGGCATCCCCAGTCCTACCGAAGCGGCGCGTGTTGCCGAAGATATGGATGGTCGTATTGCTGCGGTGGTCGATGGCGGCTCGTGCGAGGTCGGTGTGGAATCCACCGTTGTAGACGTTACAGGTAATTGCGTGAGGGTGCTCCGTCCGGGCGCCGTCACAGTGGAAATGCTCACACAAGAAGTGGGCGACGTCGAAGTGGATGCGGCGGTTACGCACGAATTACAAGCAGGGGCGACGGTATCGTCACCGGGAATGAAATATAAGCACTACGCGCCGAATGCACGCGTGGTGTTGGTGAAAGGAACGCCGACCGCTTATGCCGATTATGTGAACGCGCACGCGGGGAACGGCGTGATGGCGTTGTGCTTTGACGGCGAAGAAGCCGCGTTAAACGTACCGTTTTTAACCTACGGTGCGCGTGAAGATCACGCCGCGCAGGCACATCGATTGTTTGAAGCGCTGCGTGTGTTGGACGATGGACACGCCACCATCGCTTATACCGCGTGTCCGTCTGCCGACGGCATTGGGCTGGCGGTATATAACCGTTTGTTACGCGCGGCGGGATTTGAGGTGATCGAGCTTGACTAATCTTTTTATCGTGGGTTTGACAGGTTCTACCGGTGCGGGCAAAAGTGAGGTCGCGCGAATGATGGCGGAGCGACCACAGTGGACGGTGATCGATGCCGACGTATTGTCCCGCCGCGTTGTCGAGAAGGGTCAACCGACTTTGAAGGCGCTGGCCGAACGATTTTCAACCGCTATTTTGAATGAGGACGGCACGCTTGACCGTAAACGTCTTGCGCAAAAAGCCTTTTCCTCGCCCGAAGAAACGGCGGCGCTGAACGCTATTGTACACCCCGCCGTACTAAAGGAAACGCACGACGAGTTGCGCCGTGCCGCCGAAAGTGGCAAGACAGTTGCCGTCATTGACGCACCTCTGTTATTGCAAGCAGGGCTGGACACCATCTGTCAGTATACGGTGGCGGTGGTTTCCACGCCGGAATTGCGCAAAGCGCGCATTATGGCACGTGACGGATTAACGGTGGAAGAAGCCGAACGTCGTATGGGCGCACAGCCGTCCGACGACTATTATGAAACCCGTGTGACTGCGTTGCTGTACAATCTCGGTGATCATGAAAGTCTGTGTCAGGCAGCGCAAAACTTGTGTGAGAAGGTCGAGGTTTTGGCTGTATGAAACGCAAGTGCGCAAGAATTGTTGTCATAATTTTAATTGTTGCATTGGTATTTGGCCTTGGCAGAGAGGTGCTGCACAACGCGTATGAGTCATATTTGAGAGCAGCATACCCGCTCAAATACGAGTCGATTGTGAATACGTATGCTCAAGAATACGACTTGCCGCCGTCGCTAATTTACGCGGTAATCTATACCGAAAGCCATTTCAACGAGGATGCGGTATCGAAAGCGGGAGCCAAGGGCTTGATGCAACTGATGGATTCCACTTACGAATGGATCCAAACCAAATTCCCGGGGGATCCCGAACCGCTTGATCGCATTTTCGATCCGGAGATCAACATCCGTTGCGGCGCAAAAGTGTTGGACGTAATGCACGACCTGTTCACACATTCCGATACGGCGATTGCCGCGTATAATGCGGGAAACGGAACGGTTTCCAAGTGGCTCAAAGATCCGCAATATTCCACGGACGGCAAAACGCTCGTGAATATTCCGCTTAAGGAAACAGCAAACTATCTCAAACGTGTAAAAAACGTACAAGAGCGCTATCAAACGCTTTACGGCATTGAATAGGAGGAACTGACTATGGCAGAAAAAACAGCGGCAGAGTTGCTGCGCGAAGAGTTGTGTTATCAACCGAAAAATACGTTTCGTGTACTCGGCGAGGACGAATTGAAACAAGCTGACGAGTATTGTGTCGCTTACAAGACGTTTTTGGATAATGCCAAAACCGAACGCGAAGCGGTCAGTGAGGCAGTCAAACTGGCCGAAGCGAACGGCTTTGTGCCGTTTGATCCCGCAAAACCGCTCAAAGCGGGGGATAAGGTGTACGTCGATAACCGCGGCAAGGCGCTGTTGCTTGCTGTGATCGGTACCCGCCCGCTGTCGGAAGGTGTATCGATTGCGGCGGCGCACGTGGATTCCCCGCGTTTGGATTTAAAACCCAATCCGTTGTACGAGGATCACGCACTGGCGTATTTAGATACTCACTATTACGGCGGTATCAAAAAATACCAGTGGATGACCATTCCGCTCGCGCTGCACGGCGTGGTAGTGCGCAAGGACGGTTCGCGCGTGACGGTGTGTATCGGTGAATCGGCGGATGATCCGGTACTGTGCATCACCGATCTGTTGCCGCATCTCGGTGCAAACCAAATGAAAAAGACCGCTGCGGAATTTATCGGTGGTGAGGAAATGAATATCCTCATCGGCTCCCGTCCGCTTGCTGACGAAGAAGGCGCAGATGCGGTCAAATTAAACATTCTTAAACTTCTCAATGAAAAATACGGCATTACCGAAACGGATTTCCTCTCTGCCGAACTGGAAGCCGTTCCCGCCTACAAAGCGCGTGACGTCGGTCTTGACCGCAGTATGATCGGCTCCTACGGTCACGACGACCGTGTGTGCGCCTATACTGCTCTCACCGCACTCTTTGCGCTGCAAAATCCGGCATATACCGCCGTTGCTGTTTTGGCGGATAAAGAGGAGATCGGCTCGGAGGGTAACACCGGTATGCAGTCCGCATATCTGCGGTATTTTATCGAGGATATCGCCGAGGCGCTCGGTACCAAGGCGCGGCACGTGTTCCGCAATTCGTTGTGCCTGTCCGCGGACGTCAACGTTGCGTATGATCCGCTGTATCCCGATACGGTTGAGTCGCGCAACTGCGCAGCGCTTAACCAAGGCGTGGTACTCACCAAATATACCGGTGCCAGAGGAAAAAGCGATACCAGTGATGCCTCTGCTGAGCTGATGGGCTTTTTCCGCCGCATTATGGACAACGCCGACGTGGTGTGGCAGATCGGTGAATTAGGTAAGGTAGACCTCGGTGGCGGCGGAACGGTTGCCAAATATATCGCTGATTTAGACGTCAACACCGTAGACCTCGGTGTGCCGGTGCTGTCGATGCACGCGCCGTTCGAGGTGGTATCCAAGCAAGATGTGTATATGACCTACAAAGCGTTTTACGCATTACTCTCCCGCGACGAGAGATTATAACCCAAACAAGCATGCCCTCATAGGATGACCTATGAGGGCGTTTTTTTGTTGGGGGTGTTCCGATGAGACGACGAATGGGACGAACAAACGGTGTGCGTGGTCTCGCCTTGATTGCGATCGCGGTGTTATTGGCGGGTGCTTTTGTAGGGGTTGATAAGCGTCTGCGCCCGCTTGTTCAAAACTACGGCTATATGGCTGCTCGGCGCAGTGCGATGCTTTCCGTATATACGGGGGTGGAAGCCGTGCTTGCCGATGAAGAATTCGGTTATACCGACCTCGTTACGGTTGAGCGGGATGCGCAGGGGCGTGTTCTGTCTGCCGAGGCAAACGTGATGGCGATCAATCGTTTGAAAGCGGCTGCTTCCAATGCCGTAATGGCAGAACTTGCTGCCAAAGAAATACAAACCACCAACATCCCGCTTGGCAGTTTGATCGGCGGCAGCTTCTTTGTGGGACGCGGTCCGTTTTTGTCGATAAAGATCCACACGAGTGGGGTGGTAATTTCAAATTTATCGAGTGAATTCGCAGATGCGGGTATTAACCAGACCAACCACCGCATTTCGCTGGATATGACGGTTATGATGACAGCGGCTCTGCCGATGGAGCGGGTGAGCATCGAATTACAGACAAGTTTTTTGGTGTGTGAAACGGTGCTGGTCGGTGAGGTGCCGCAGACGGTTTTACAACTCGATTTGGGGGATATCATGAGCAATATTTTCGGCTCAAGCAATTGAAATATGAATGCTCATATGGTATACTATATACCAAAGGATGTGGCGGTATGGAGTTTGAAAGCGCACGCGCACGAATTGAAGAATTGCGCAAGACCATCGACTATCACAGCCGGCTGTATTACGACAACGATGCACCGGAAATTGAAGATGACGAATTTGATAAACTGACGCAGGAATTGCGTCGGTTAGAAGAGGCGTACCCACAGCTCATCACGGCGGATTCGTATACCCAGCGCGTTCACGGCGAAATTTCCAGACTGTTTACGCCCGTCGAGCACGAAGTGCCGCTGGGTAGCTTGCAGGACGTTTTTTCGCTTGATGAAGTGCGCGAGTTTGACAAACGCGTACGTGAGGAGATCGCTCATCCGATGTACGTGGTGGAGCCGAAGATCGACGGCTTGTCCATTGCGTTGGAATACCGTGACGGTGTATTTTATCGCGGTGCTACTCGCGGTGATGGGCAGACGGGCGAGGATGTATCTGCCAATTTGCGCACCATTGCTTCCATTCCTTCAAAACTAACGGATTCCCCGTCGCGCGTGATCGTGCGTGGTGAGGTATATATGCCGCGTGAGCAGTTTGCCTATCTCACGGGTCTGCAGGAACAAAACGGCGAAAAGCCGTTCAAAAATCCGCGCAATGCCGCCGCGGGATCGCTCCGACAAAAAGATCCCACCGTCACCAAAACGCGTGGACTGGATTTATTTGTGTTCAACCTCCAACTCTTGGAAGGGGAGAGCGTGACCGCTCACGCCGCCTCTTTGGAATATATGAAAAGTTTGGGATTCCCGATGATCCCGTTTTATCGGCGCACCGATTCTATCGATGACGTTATCGAGGAGATTCGTCGCATCGGAGAGAGCCGTAACGGCTTGCCGTTTGACATTGACGGTGCGGTTATTAAAGTGGATGATTTTTCTGACCGTGAACGACTGGGTTCTACCAGTAAATACCCTCGCTGGGCGGTGGCTTATAAGTACCCGCCCGAGGAAAAGCAGACGGTGCTTCGTGACGTGGAGATCACGGTGGGGCGCACCGGTGTTTTGACACCGACGGGTGTTTTTGATCCCGTCACCTTGGCAGGTACCACTGTCAGCCGCGCCACCTTACACAACGCGGATTTCATTCGCGAAAAAGGGCTCGGCATCGGCGATACCGTTATCTTGCGTAAGGCGGGTGACATCATTCCCGAGGTTGTGCGCGTCGAACGGCACGCGGGAGCGGGTGTTTTCGAGCTTCCCGCACAGTGTCCGTCCTGCGGAGAGACGGTACAACGCGAGGAGGATGAAGCGGCACTGCGTTGCTCAAATCCCGATTGTCCCGCACAGCGCTTGCAACGCTTGATCCATTTTGCTTCGCGGGATGCCATGGATATTGAGGGGCTCGGTCCTGCCGTGCTGGAGCAATTGGTGGATGAGGGACTCATTTCCCGTATTGATGATCTGTATACGCTCGACCGTGAGGCCATCAGCGTGTTAGAGGGTAAGGGCGAACGCTCTGCCGACAACCTGATCGGAGCTATTGAAGCATCAAAGCAAGCCGATTTGTCTCGTTTGCTCTTCGCGCTCGGCATACGTCACATCGGGCAAAAAGCAGCAAAGCAGCTTGCGATGCGCTTTGGTACGATGCAAGACGTGATGGCGGCATCGTATGAGGATGTCGTCGCCATTGATGGCTTCGGCGCGATTATGGCAGAAAACGTCGTTCGGTTTTTCTCGTTAGAGCCGACACGTCGATTGATTGAGCGGCTTGAAGACTGCGGTGTGAATATGGCAAGCAACACAACACAGGTCGACCAGCGGTTTGCGGGGATGACGTTCGTTCTCACCGGTACGTTGCCGTCTATGACACGCGACCGGGCAAGCGCACTGATCGAGCAGTACGGCGGCAAAACGTCGGGGAGTGTGTCCAAAAAAACGTCGGTGGTATTAGCCGGCGAGGACGCAGGCAGCAAACTTACCAAGGCGCAAGCACTTGGCGTCCGTATCATCGATCAAGCGGAATTTGAGGCGCTTTTACAATGATTCTCGCGGTAGTAGAGAGGCTTTTTGTCGATTCTACTACCGCGTATTTGTTTGTGGAAGATAAAAATCAAGGAATGGAGTGTTAAATGCACAAACCTGTGGTATGCTTTTTATGTTGAAATTTCAAGACATAAGGAGAAGCACTATGAGCCACTCGTACATTTTAAGTTGTTGTTCCACAGCGGATCTGTCCAAAGAACATTTTGAGAGCCGCGATATTTCTTATATCTGTTTCCATTACACGATGGACGGCAAGGATTATCCGGATGATCTCGGTCAGACCATTGCGTTCAAAGATTTCTATCAAGCGATGCGTGATGGTGCGGATACCCAGACCTCTCAGGTCAATATTTCCGAGTATTTAACGTATTTCACTTCTTTGCTGGAAACGGGCAAAGACGTGTTGCACGTGTCGTTGTCCTCCGGTATTTCCGGCTCGGTCAACTCGGCACGCAATGCAGCGGCGATCGCGACAGAGCGTTTCCCTGATCGTAAGATCTATGTCGTGGATTCGCTGGCAGCCTCCTCCGGCTTTGGCTTGATTATGGATAAACTTGCCGATCTGCGGGACGAAGGTATGGAGATCGACGACTTGCGTCAGTGGGTGGAAGATAACAAAACGCGTCAGCACCATTGGTTTTTCACTTCCGACCTTACTTTCTTTGTTAAGGGCGGTCGCGTGTCCAAGGCGGCGGGCTTCTTCGGTGGTTTGTTGGGCGTTTGCCCCTTGCTGAACGTTAACCACCAAGGACAGCTTGTTCCCCGCAGCAAGATCCGCGGCAAACAGAATGTTATTCGTGAGATCGTAGAGCGTATGGCGCAGTTTGCTGACAATGGCGAACAGTACGCCGACAAATGCTATATGTGTCATTCCGATTGCTACGATGATGCAAAAGCCGTCGCGGATTTGGTGGAAGCACGCTTCCCGAATCTCAAAGGCAAGGTGCTCATCAACGATATCGGTACTACCATCGGCAGTCATACCGGTCCCGGCACCGTCGCGCTGTTTTTCTGGGGCGAGGAACGCAAGGATTAAACAAACTATCAGCAAGCGGCAAAGGCATATCGCCTTTGCCGCTTTTATCTTTCGCGCAGTCTGTCGAAAAACCGTGAAAAGCGTTGCAAAAAGTGTTTTTATATGATATGATAAACCATTAGAAAGGGTGTGCGAATGATGAGAAAATTGATGGCTATCGGTTTGGCGATCAGCCTTTGTTTATTACTTGCCTCTTGCGCCTCAACTTCTGATGACAAAGAGGTACAGACGACCACAACGGCGGATGCGGTAACGACGACTTCGGTTGCTCCTACTACAACGACCACGCAGTCTTCCACTACGACCACCGTTACGAACGGCACGAACAAAACGACGGGTTCTACCTCGCAAAAGACCACTGCCGGCGGATCTCGCAGTCCTGTTTTGGCTGCACCTACCGACTATACGGTTGATGCCTCGTTTTTTGACGATGCGGTGTTCGTGGGTGATTCCGTCAGCTTAAAGCTTTCGTATTATGCTGCCTCGTCGGGTGAACTCGGCAAGGCGAAGTTTTTAACGGTCGGCAGTTTTGGCGTCGGCAACGCTATCTATGATCATCCGGACACCAAACTTACGTATCAAGGCGTCTCTTATACCAATGCGGAAGAAGCAATAGCGGCAACCGGCGCCAAGAAACTGTTTATTATGCTGGGAATGAACGATATCGGTCGATTCGGTGTCAGCGGAAGTATCACGAACTGGGGCACGCTGCTGGGACTTATTCGTTCCACTTGCCCGAATATCACGATCTATATTCAGTCTATGACACCGGTATGGACGGGCGGCGAACGTGGTGGGATCACCAACGCCAACGCGAATTCGTATAACGCTCAGCTTAAAACGTTTGCTGAAAGCAACGGTTGTAAATTTATTGACGTGGCATCGTATATGAAAGATTCCACGGGCGGCTTGGCAACGGCTTTTTGTTCGGACAGCTATGTCCATTTGACGAGCGAGGGTGCCAAAACGTGGATTCAAGTCCTCAAAGCCTATAAAAATTATTGATAAGGGGAACGCGACTATATGAAACGACTGGTCATTGGTCTGATAGCTCTTTTATTGGCATTCTCTTTGAGTGCCTGTACCGACACCTCTGCGGGAGTGACACCCGATATGGATGCCGTGCTTTCTTCAATGGCGGATCAGTTGCCTGATGCGCTTCCCTTTGATGCCGAGAGCGTGTTCAACGCGTATGGCGTGGATCCCGCTTCTTGCAAACAAGAGGTTGTGATCTCCTATTACGATGGCAGCTGCACGGCTGAACTATGGATGATCGAAGCGGTCGACGAGGCAGCAGCAGAGAGCATCAAAACGCTTGCTCAGTCCCGCCTGGACAATTTGGGATCACAGTTCCGCAGTTACGATGCCGCCGCTTATGCTTTGGTGCAGGAAGCAAAACTCTTGACCCACGGCAATTGCGTGGTAATGATCGTATCCGAGAATGCTGATGCCCTGCTGAATATTTACCAAACGGCAGCCGCATTAACTTGACAACAAGGGGAGGGGAATACCCTCCCTTACTTGTATCACTGATTTTGAAGGGAGGGGTTTAACGTGCTGTTTTCCAGTAATGTATTTTTATTTGCGTTTTTGCCCTCAATTCTGCTCGTGTATTATCTTGTCCCCCGAAAATTCAGAACCCCCGCTTTGCTGTTGTGGAGTTTGGCGTTTTATGGTTGGGGAGAACCGGTATACCTGTTTTTGATGATCGGCACGATCCTCATTAACTATCTTTTCGGTTTTTGGATTCATACCCGCCAAAGCAAAGGATTAAGTGCAAAAAGCGTGCTGGCGGCGGGTGTTGCAGTCAATATCCTGATTTTGGGCTTCTTCAAATATGCCGGTTTCTTTGTGAACCAGTTAAAAGCATTGTTACCCTTTATGGCAGGGGTAAAAGCACCCGAGATCGCATTACCTATCGGCATCTCGTTTTACGTGTTTCAATCGATGAGTTACATCATTGACGTCTATCGCAACGATGCACCGGTACAAAAAAATGTCTTGACTTTCGGTACCTACGTCACGTTGTTCCCACAGTTGATCGCCGGTCCGATCGTTCGTTACAGCGACGTGGCATTGCAATTGACCGATCGAAAAGAGTCAATGGACAAATTTGCTTCCGGTGTGCAACTGTTTGTTATCGGTTTGGGTAAGAAGCTGTTGCTTGCCAATCCGATGGGAAACGTATGGGAACTGTTGCAAGAACAAAACGGCACGCTTGCCGCCTGGGTGGGACTCCTCGCGTATAGCTTGCAGATCTATTTCGACTTTTCGGGATATTCCGATATGGCGATCGGTCTGGGTCGTATGTTTGGTTTTGAGTTTTTGGAGAATTTCAACTATCCCTATATCTCCACCACCATCACCGAATTTTGGCGGCGGTGGCACATCAGCTTGTCGACGTGGTTTAAAGAATACGTCTATATTCCGCTCGGCGGTAATCGAAAGGGATTACCTCGTCAGATCCTTAACCTGCTTGTGGTGTGGGGCTTGACCGGTTTTTGGCACGGCGCCAGTTGGAATTTCCTCTTGTGGGGATTGTATTATGCCGTGCTTCTCATCGTGGAAAAACTGTTTTTCCTCAAATGGCTTCAAAAGTTACCGCGATTTGTGGGGCGTGTCTATTCATTGCTTGCCGTGATGTTGGGCTGGGCGTTGTTCTTCTTTGAAGATATGGGACAACTGGGCGCCTTCTTTGCAAAACTCTTCACTTTGTCAGCTACGGACGTCAAAGCGACAAATCTGATCTTGGGCTTTGCTCCCATGTTGCTGGTCAGTTGCTTTGCGGCAACACCGTTGCTTAAGCAACTGGGGGACCGTTTGCAAGGTAAGTGGATTGTCCGCTACGGCAAATTGGCGGCATGCGGCGTGATCCTTGTACTATGTGTGGCCGCATTGGCATCAAATAGTTATAATCCCTTTATCTATTTCCGATTTTAAGGAGGTACAGCCGTGAAAGTGAAAACGGAACATTGGATCGCCACGGTTGGCTTTTGTGCCTTCCTCGGAATAATGGCATTGCTGTACCTGGTGCTTCCCAAATCCGAATATTCCGAACGGGAAAAGCGGTTTTTGGAGAAAAATCCTTCGCTGACAGTCGAGTCTGTGGTATCGGGTGACTTTGGCGAGAACGTTGAAAGCTATATGGCGGATCATATCCCCGCACGCGACTTTTTTGTTGGTCTCAACGCCTACGCGGATCTGTTGAGCGGACGTCAGGTATCCAAGGAAATCTACGTCGCGCAGGGCGATCGTTTGGTGGAAACTCCCGTGGTGTGGAATCAGGCGCAAGCGACGAAAAACGTTGCCGCGATCAACGGTTTGGCGAAAACGTTAGGACGCCCCTTGGATCTGATGCTCGTTCCTTCTGCTGGCTGGGCGGTAGAGGATCAGATCATTGGTCTTGCTCATCCCTATACGGATAAAGATCAAATTGATCAGTTGTACTCCATGGCGGACGGTGCGGTGAACACGGTGGATGTCTTGTCCGTGTTTGCGGCGTCGGATGATCGCAGCACTCTGTATTACAAAACGGATCACCACTGGACCAGTCGCGGTGCGTATACAGCATACGGTACCTATATGGCATCAAAAGGCAGTGCATACCCGAAAGCGGACGAATTTACCGTCACGGTCGCCGACGGCTTTAGGGGTTCCACCTATTCCCGAGCCGCGTTGTGGACGGTCCCCGCAGAGTCGCTGGAACTGTGGGAGCGCACAAGCCGCTTGCTTGTGACAACTGACGATGACAAGCAACCGCATGAAGGTGTCTTTTACACCGACAGATTGAACGAAGCGGATAAATACACCGTGTTTTTAGACGGTAATCATCCCATCGTTCGTGTCGAAAATCCCGAAAACGTCGGTAAAGGCAGCATCCTTGTGATTCGTGATTCCTATGCCAATTGCTTGGGCGCGTTTTTAGCCGAATCCTATGAAACGGTCGTCTTGGTGGACCCCCGTTACTATAAACAGCCGATCAGTGAGTTGTGCGCCGAGCAGGACTTTACCGATATCTTGGTGTGTTACAGTCTGGGGAATTTTATGACCGACAACAACTTGGTGTGGTTAAGATAACACCATAAGAGATTGAAAAACATAGCGACAGAATAACAAAAAAGCCCCCGCGTAATGCGGGGACTTTTTATTTATCATTATCAGAATTCGTCGGCAAACCATACCGAGTCAAGTGTGAACTCTTTGCCGTTTAGGTACTGCAGTTCTTCTGCATCGCTTTGGAACGCGAATTTAAGGCGGTATGAGCACAGCGCCTGCTTGTTAAATCCTGTTCCTTTGTTGAGCGCGTTCGTGCCGTACTTGCCGTCACCGAGTAACGGGTGCCCGATGGAAGCGAGGTGCGCGCGGATTTGATGCGTTCTGCCGGTAAGCAGCTCAATTTCCAGCAGTGACAAACCGTCACGCTCTTTTAAAACGCGATACCGTGTGGCAATGGTGCGCGCGCCGCGCGCCTGCCGTTCGGAAATATACACGCGATTTTGCGCTTCGTTTTTCTCCAAATACCCTTGCAGCGTATCTTCCGCCTTTTCCATATGTCCGTGTACGATGCATAGGTAATATTTTTCAATTTCCCGTTTACGCAGTTTTTCGTTTAAAATCCGCAAAGCCGCCGCATTTTTGGCGGCGATGACGATGCCGCAGGTGTTGCGGTCGATGCGATTGACGAGCGCCGGAACAAAACTGTTTTCGCGATCCGGCTGATACTCACCTTTTTCATGCAAATAACGTTGTACGCGGAAAATCAGAGTGTCGCGGTATTCGTTTTCATCAGGGTGGACGAGCAAGCCTACCGGTTTGTTAAGTAGCAGGATGTTGTCATCCTCATACACAATATCCAGTTTGGTGCCCGCATACTGAAATTCATACTTGGAGGCGGCAGGCGCCAAAAATTCGTCGGGAGCGTACACAGCGATAACGTCCCCTTCGCAAATGCGGTCAGCGATCTGACAGCGCTTGCCGTTGAGTTTGATATCCTTTTGGCGAATATACTTATACATCATCGATACCGGCAGCGACGGAAACGTTTTTGTCAAGAATTTATCCACACGTTGTCCGGCGTCGTTTTTCCCAACTGTAACGGTTTTCACGCGTACACCTCCATTTTTTATAAATTTTTTTAATAATTATACGCTTTTCTCTTTGCAAACACAAGGGTTTATGGTATACTTTTGCAAAAGGGAGGATGTTTTATGAACTTTTTTGAAGAACTCGGGCAATTTGACACGGAAGTACACGCTGCGTGTGCGGCGGAACTTTCTCGTCAGCAACACAATATCGAACTGATTGCATCGGAGAATATCGTGTCCAAAGCTGTGCTGATGGCGGCCGGCGGTGTTCTCACCAATAAATACGCAGAAGGCTATCCGGGTAAGCGTTACTACGGTGGCTGCGAGTGCGTCGACGTTGTGGAAGATATCGCTCGCGATCGCGCTAAAAAACTGTTTGGCGCAGAGCACGCGAACGTGCAACCGCACAGCGGTGCCAACGCCAACTTGGCAGTGTATTTTGCGTTGCTTAAACCCGGTGACACCATTCTCGGTATGAACTTGGCACACGGTGGTCACTTAACGCACGGTTCCCCCGTGAATATGTCGGGTATGTATTTCAACGCCGTACCCTACGCGCTCAGTTCCGAAACTCAGCGCATCGACTATGATGCTGTTCGCAAGACGGCTCTTGAGTGCAAACCGAAACTCATCGTGGCGGGCGCCAGCGCCTATCCGCGTACCATTGATTTTGCAAAATTCCGTGAGATTGCGGATGAAGTCGGTGCTTATCTGATGGTGGATATGGCACATATTGCCGGTTTGGTAGCGGCAGGCTTGCATCCCAATCCGGTACCGTATGCCGACGTGGTGACCACTACTACTCATAAGACGTTGCGCGGTCCTCGCGGCGGTATGATCCTGTGCCGTGAGCAGTATGCCAAGCAGATCGATAAAGCGATCTTCCCCGGCATCCAGGGCGGTCCTTTGATGCACATTATTGCGGCAAAAGCGGTGGCTCTCGGCGAAGCACTCACCGACGAGTTCAAAGTATATCAACAGAACATTGTGGACAATGCTGCGGTACTTGCCGATGAGCTTGTGAAGCAAGGTTTTGATTTGGTGTCGGGCGGCACGGACAACCACTTGATGTTGTTAGACCTGCGTTCGATGGGCGTTACCGGTAAAGAACTTGAACACCGTTTGGACGAGGTGCATATCACCGTCAACAAGAACGCCATCCCCGACGATCCCGCAAGCCCGTTTGTTACCAGCGGTGTACGTATCGGTACGCCGGCGGTCACGTCCCGCGGCTTCGGTAAAGAGGAAATGAAAAAGATTGCGGCTTGGATCCGTGACGTTGCTACTGATTTTGAGGGCACGAAAGAGCGCGTAGCGCGCGAGGTTGTGGCTCTTTGCGAGCAGTTCCCGATCTACGAGTAAGGAGAGTTTGCTATGAAGTACTATGTTGGTCATCCTCTGCAAGCGCGCGGCGCGGAAGTCTATCGTCTGCAAGGCGGTAAAGGCGACGGAATGCGGTTTTTGTATGTGCGCAACGGTCTCGGCTTGGAATTGTGGATCTCGCTTGACCGCTGTGCGGATATGAACCGTGTCATCTACAAGGGCAAAAATATGGCGTATATGTCACCTTGCGGTAACGTGGCGCCCGCTTTCCGTGATCCCGTTGGGCTTGGTTTCTTAAAATCTTTCACGGCAGGTTTTATCACCACTTGCGGTTTTGAAAGCGCAGGCGGTCCGTGTGAGGATGAGGGCGAGGTTTTGCCGCAGCACGGCTCGATCAGCCACGCGCCCGCTCAGCTTAACAGTGTGGAAGAAACCGACGAGGGCTTGGTTATCAAAACCACCGTGCGTGATTGCGTTATCTTCGGTCGCCGTATGGTGTTACAGCGTGTGTACACGGTGTCGTATACCGATGATACCTTTACGATGACCGATACCGTCACGAACGAAGGGGCAAAGGAAGTGCCTTTCTGCTTGCTGTATCATTGCAACATGGGTTACCCGTTGCTCAACGAAAACAGTGTGGTGCGTATTCCGTATAACCGCATTTGGGCAAGTTCGCAGTTGTCGAAGGATTCGACCGACACGGCACTGATTATGGAAGAGCCGCAGGCGGATTACGAGGAGCGCTGCTACTTCTTTGACACGGTCGAGCAACAAGACGGCAAAGTCCACGCGGGTATTTACAACCCCGACATTGATGCCGGTGTGGTATACTCGTATGCGAAAAACGATCTCCCGTGCTTGACCGAATGGAAGATGATGGGCAGACGCGATTACGTGTTGGGTATTGAGCCGGGCAACGTTAATCCCGCCCCGCGTTGCAAGCAACGTGCTGAGGGCGTGCTCCCGTTCTTACAACCGGAGGAGAGCAGCACGGTTTCGATCACCTTTAATTTTGTTGACAACCAGGACGATTTCGATAGCGCATTTTAATGACAAAAAACACAATGCTTGGATGAAACAAATCCAAGCATTGTGTTTTTTATTTTTGCTTATTATATTTTCGATACAGTTCATAAAAGAAAGCCATATTGTTAAAGCCTGCTTGATAAGCAGCTTCGCTTACTTTGTATTCGCCGCTGATGAGCATTTTATTTACGTTGTTTAGCCGTATTTCGTTTCTGTACTCAATTAAACTTTTTCCCGTATATTCCTTAAAAAGTCGCCGGAAATTTGATTCACACATTCCCGATAGCGCCGCATAATAAGAAACCTTCCTGTTTTCTTGATAATTATTTTCAAGATCATTCACGACAGCCGCTATTTTTCTAAAACGCTGCGGAACGACTTCTTCTTCATCGGATACAATATAAAGCAATTTAAAAATAATAGAACAAAGTAAAAAATCGTTTATTTTTTCCGATTTCAGCGAGGAAATGATCTCTGAAATCCTGGCTGATTTTTTAACCCTGAAGGTGTTCAAAGAATCGTTGTTACCGGCTATATCAAACTGTAAACATTTTACAAGGGTGTTGTCTTGCAGATATCTTATTTTATAGGGCACTTGTTTTGGAATAAAAAGTAAATCCCCTTTATTTATCGTTATTTTTCGTGCATCTGTTAACAAAAACTCAACGCTTCCGTGCTCAATCCATGAAAAAGTATTTACCGTTTTGCCGTGCCTTACATCGAAGGTGTGGTTACTGTTTCTTTCTACACTGATATAGCCCATTTGGCTAATAGCTAATTGTTGATTTATAAAATTTCGAAAATCTTTCATACGCACTCCTTATAATTGGCGAATACCATACAATATTATCAAATTCGATGTTGACTTATCCGTTAAATTATTATACTTTAAGCATAAGGGAATGTCAAATAACATAAAAGGTGAGAGGTAACATGATAAAAGTACAAAACACTCTTTTCAAAACTACCGAAAAATTTTGGAACCACTGTCTTTTTCACCCCACCGACGCCATTGAAGACCCGTGGGGCAAGAAAATAATCGACCGTTTCGCGAAAGATAAATCGATAGGCACCATTCGTATTTATGCCATGCTTGAAGATATTGTTTATTTAGATGAAGACGGCGAACTGGCTTATGATTTCAGAATCAACGATCTGCGCCTTGACTATCTCGTTGAAAATGGTTTTGATCTGCTGATTGCGTACGCCTCTATGCCTGAATGTATAGCGGAAAACAGAAAAGCCGTTACCAGCGTTTCTAAAAATAAAACCCGTTATAAGGGGAAAATGTTTAACACCTCTCGTCCGAAAGATTATGCGTTATGGGAAGAGGTTTGCTACGAATATACGAAACATCTTGTCGAGCGTTACGGTATTGAAACGGTAAAGAAATGGAGAGTGCAGTGCTTTAACGAGCCTGACGCCCCGTGCTTCTTCTTGTTAGATTATAAGCAGCCCGAGCACAGAGAATTCCGAGCAAGGGAATATGCTAAATTGTACGATTACTTTCAAAGAGGTGTTCGCAGAGTAAGCGAAGAAGTGCTGGTGGGTGGTCCTGCTCTCGCGCTTCCTTCGGCAACGGATTTCCTTGAAATTTTACTGAACACGGTTAAAGAGCAAAATTTAAAAATGGATTTCATTTCCCTGCACACGTATGGCACCAATCCGTTTTTGATCAATGACAATAACGATGAATTTTGCACTCAGGCCATTATGGATATCCACCAAACCTATTTAAAAACCATTAACAAGTGTGGTTTTGGGCATTTGCCTATTGTTATTGATGAATGGGGTATGTCGAGTCACGGTTACTACAATGTGGAAGAATGCCCCAAATTTATGGAAAGAGAAACCGAGATTTTCTCTTCCTACTTTACAAAACTGATTTATGATTTCCTGCATTGCGAGAGTATTATTGATAAACTTATCATTTGTCTTTCGGGGCAGCATGAAATGGTAACCGATTTTTCGGGATTTAGAAATTTCTTCACCTTAAACTTTATAGCGAAACCCATTTACAATGCTTACATTTTGTCCTCTAAACTTCACAAGAATATTTTAACGTACGAAACCGACGATGAAAATGTTTTTGTAATTCCTTCTGTAAACGACAATGAGTTGAGTGTAATGCTTACCTATTGCAGTGAATTTTTCAAAGAGAATATTCCTGCAAAAAAGGAAAGCATTCTGTTGCCGGATGGGTATTTAGGCAAAACCGTTACGGTATGGTGCATTGATAAAGATACCACAAACCCGTACAGACTTTATCAAAAAGAAGGCTATACCCAAGACTTAACCGCCGAACAGATTAAAACACTTCAAAACGAAGGGAAACTTAAACCCATCACCGAATTCACTCTTAACAAACCGCAAATCGAGTTAGATCTAACTGCGAACTGCACCTACCTTATCACTGTCAAATAAACATCGTTTTAAGATACTGTAAAGGAGTTTTATTATGAGAGTAACGATTGCACAAATTGGGAATAGCCAAACCATACATTTCGCAGCCACGGAACTTGCCCGACTCTTAAAGGAAATGGACAGAGCTGTTTACCTCGATATGAGAGTTTACGAGCAAAAGGACGCTTCGTTAAAAAACATTTTATGGGTCGGCTTGGACGGCTCGGTTGCCGAAAGCAACGATGACGCTATTTTGATTGACGTTACCGATGGCAAAGGTATCATTACGGGCTCTAACGAAAGAAGCGTACTGATTGCCGCTTACCGCTTTATGACGGAACTTGGTTGCCGCTTCTTATACCCCGGAAAAGACGGCGAAAAGATCCCCGTAAAAACCTTATCGCCCGCGGACTTGACGGTTAAGGTTGACGAAAAAGCAAGTTACAGACAAAGAGGTATCACCACAGAGGGTTCGTTTGGCTTTGAACACGCTTGCAATACGATCGACTGGCTGCCCAAGGTTGGTATGAATAGTTATTACAGTCAGTTCTTCCTCCCGGCAACCTTCATCAAAAGATATTACGGACCCGATTTAACCAATGATGATGTAGCGGCAATGATGCCCCTCGTTGAAGCGGAAATAGAAAAAAGAGGCCTTGTTTATCACGCGATCGGTCACGGTTGGACCAGCGAACCTTACGGTTTTTCCGCAACCGGATGGGAACAATATACGGGCGAGATTGATGAGGAATATCGAGAAGCCTTGGCTATTTATAAAGGCGAGAAAAAGTTGTTCCATGATATGCCTTTAAGCACCCAACTTTGCTTTTCCGATCCGAAGGTTAAAGAAAAAGTTACAAACTATGCTGTAGAATATATCAAAAAGCACAGAAACATCAAATACCTTCATATGACTCTTGGCGACGGTGGCAGAAATCATTGTGAGTGTGAAGAATGTATGAAAAAGCGTCCTTCTGACCACTATGTTGATATGCTTAACTTACTTGACGAAAAATTCACCAAAGAAGGTATTGATACAAAGATTTGCTTTGCGGCATATGCCGACACGCTTTTTGCTCCGATACAATCAAAAATTAAAAATATGAATCGATTTGTATTGGTGTTCTGTCCCATAGCGCGTTCTTTTGCGCATTCTTATGATCAGGTTGATTTGGATAATCTTCCCGAAACCGCGCCTTTTGTCCACAACCAAGATATGCCGCGCAATACGGTTGAGCTCAATGTAGCTTATCTCAGAAAGTGGTTGGAAGACTACACGGGCGATACCTGCGTTTTCGATTATCAGTTAATTTGGAATCACCACGCTGACCAAGGCTATTATCATGTCGCTGAACTTATGAGCAGAGATATTAAAGATCTTGGCCGTATGAATCTGAATGGTATGTTAAGCTGCCAGGTTATACGCGCTGCATTTCCTACGGGTCTTCCTCAGTACACTATGGCAAAAACCCTTTGGAACAAGACTTTAAGTTTTGAAGAGATAAGAGATGAATACTTCAATTGTGCTTATGGCGAAGAAGCAACGTTGGTTCAAAATTATCTTGAAAAGCTCTCCGACCTCACCAATCTCCGCTTCGTGATAGGTGAAGTAAAATTATCGCCTGAAGAGGTAAACGAAAGATATACGCTTCTCAAGCAAACAGTTATTGATTTCAGAAACGAATATCTTGAGCAACTTAAAGATTCTTCTGCCGAGTGGAACTATTTGTACGTACACTCCTTCTTGGTACCCATCTTTGCCGACACCTTTATGGCAAGATATAACGGTGATGAAGAAGCAGTTGCAAAGTATAGCTTGGAATTCAAGGCGACAATCGACGAATACAAACCGATTATTGATGCCGTCTGTGACGATTACGGCTTGGATTATTCGATAATTGCCAAATATTTGAAGCGCCACGCACCGATACAAAAAGCGTGACGTTTTAACAAACAGTAAAAAGCGACCTTATCATCGGATAAGGTCGCTTTTTCTTCAACGCGGCTCGCGCTTTGCGTAAACATCTTTAGCAGTTGCAATAAAAGAGTTGACCGCGCGGTTTAGGTAACGGTTTTTCTTGTGGGCGATGTATAAGGTGCGCTTGGCAGCGTCCCCACTCACTTTGTAAAAACACAGTCGATCGGTTGTTGGTACCGCTTTAACCAAGGTGTCCGTCACAAAGGCGATTCCCATACCGGAGTGTGCCACGTTATACGATGTCAGCAGTTGATCTAACAGCATCACGGTACGCGGCGAGAAGTCGTGTTCCTGACATAACGCGTCAGCGCGTGCACGCATATCGTTCCCGTTTTTCAAAAGAACGAACGGCTCATTGACAAAAATTTCGGGCGACACCGATGGCGCCGATACGTGCCGATCGGCGCGTATATCCTCTGCAGTGAGCACCAAATTGCGCAGATGATCGTTTATCGAATATTCAGACGGCACGCAAAGTAACACTTGTTCTTCCAGCAACGGTGTTTTTACGATGGTACTGTCGTCAAATTGATAATCCAACAGCAGATCTGTTTTTTCGGTGATCAACAAGGTTTCCAGTTCTTTGGAGTTGGATTCCGTGACGTTTACTTGAATGTGTGGGTAGTCACCGGCAAAGCGGGTGATGATTTTAGGCAACACGAACGAGGAAATGAAGGTCGCGCCACTGACCGATACGCTACCCACACGCACCGCAGCAATATCTGCTAAATGATTTTCTAAATTGCGGCGCGTACGATATAACTCCTCCACAGCGCGAATGTATGCTTCTCCCTCCGGTGTGAGCGACAGCGGTGAGGTCTGTCGATCAAACAACTGAACGTTCAGCGTCTGTTCCGCTTTCTTTACGGTTGCGCTCAAAGCGGGTTGTGAAATGAACAAATTGCGTGCCGCTGCTGTAAAACTCCCCGTTTTATAGATCTCATAAATATAATCGGCATATTGAAACATAACGCCCTCCATAAGTGAATGGTTATATAAATCATATTTTTATATATATTTGATTATATACGATAACGGTCTTATAATCAAGAGAGAGTTTTAGGGAGGCGCAACAGAGCAATGCAAGTATCAAGGTTAATGGCAGACGTACATTCCGATATTCGCGGCGAAACGTATTACCGCGCTTTGGAATTGGAAAACGCGGGGCAGAGTGTACTCAAGTTAAACACCGGTAATCCGGCCACTTTTGGTTTTGAAATGCCGCAAAGTGTAAAAGCGTGTATTAAGGATAATGCCGAAAAAGCATTGGGATACTGTGACGTGCGCGGTATGGCGACGGCGCGGGAAGCCATTCGTGACTATCACCGCGCGCACGGTATAGCGGGTGTTCAAACGGATGACGTGTTTATCGGAAACGGTGTCAGCGAGATCGCCGCAATGCTCACAGCGGTATCGCTTAACGAGGGGGACGAAGTGCTCGTTCCTATGCCTTGTTATTCACTGTGGGTAAATCAGATCGTGATGGTGAAAGCGAAACCGGTCTTTTATCGGTGTGATGAGCAGGCCGAGTGGTGTCCGGATATGGTGGATATGCGTTGCAAAGTAACCTCTAAAACACGCGCTATTTTGCTTATCAATCCGAACAACCCAACAGGTGCAGTGTATGGTGAAACGTTACTGGGAGAGGTAATTGAGCTGGCGCGTGAATACGGGCTTGCGATTTGGTCGGACGAGATCTACGATCGTTTGATCTTGGACGGTACGTATACTTCGATTGCCTCATTGTGCGATGATGTGCCGATTGTGACGATGAACGGGTTATCTAAATCTCATTGTTTGTGCGGATTACGATGTGGGTGGTTGGCGATCAGTGGACCGCGTGATAAAACGGCGCCTCTCAATCGTGCGTTAACAACGCTTGCCTCTGTTCGTCTGTGCTCAAATGCGCTAATGCAGTTGATTATTCCCACAGCGCTTGCTGATACGGCTTATACCGAGAAGATGTTGCAAGGTCGCTTGAAAGAGCAGCGTGCAGCAACGTGTCGAGCGCTTGATCGGATAGGGTTAGCATCTTACGTTGCCAACAAGGCGGCTTTTTACTTGTTTCCGCGCGTGGAGTTCAAGAGGTATGGATTTGAAAATGACAAGCAATTTGCCGCCGCATTATTGGAAGAAGAACGCATTTTGGTTGTTCCGGGCAGCGGGTTTTACTGGGATAGGGCAGATCATTTCCGCTTGGTGATGCTGCCGAAGGCTGCGGAACTGGAACAGGCGATAGAGCGCATTGGCACTTTTTTGCAGGTGCGACAAAACGGCTGATTCTTGACGAAATACGCGCGACTTGGTATGATAACGTAGCGGAGGTGAAAAGCGTGCGTATTGAGAAATGGTTAGACGAACAGTTTGTTGATCTCAATGGAAAAACCGTAGCGATCACCGGCTCGACAGGCGGTATCGGCAGGGAACTATGTCGCTTGCTCCTTAAAGCGGGGGCATCCCTAATTATGTTGGATCGTTCACCCGAGCGATCCCTGATCTTACGACAGGCGCTCAAAGCCGAATTTCCTCACGCGCGTTTACGGTCGATTCCCGTCGTCTTGGACGATATGCCTTCCGTGAAGGCAGCGTGTGAAGCGCTAAAAGATTTGGCGGTGGATGTTTTAATCCACAATGCGGGCGCCTACGCCATCCCGCGTTATACCACACCCGAAGGGTACGACAACGTGTTTCAGATCAACGCGATCGCGCCGTATTACATCACCAAGGCCTTGTTGCCGCAGTTGCGCGAGCGCAAGGGACGGGTGATCGTGGTGGGGAGTATTGCTCATCGTTACTCCGAAGCTGATCCCTCGGATATTGATTTTTCCACTCGCAGTCGAGCATCGCTTGTCTACGGCAACGCAAAGCGGCACTTGATGTTTTCGCTTTATGAACTGTTCAGAGAGGAAACAGACGTCACCTTGTCGGTCTGTCATCCCGGTATTACGCTGACAAACATTACGGCACACTATCCGAAATGGATATTTGCCCTTATCAAACACCCTATGAAAGTGATCTTTATGTCCCCGCGCAAAGCGGCACTGTCGATCCTTTTAGGTTGTGTACAGCCTTGCGATTATCACGAATGGATCGGTCCTCGGGTGTTTGACGTGTGGGGGATACCTAAAAAAAGCAAACTTCGCTCCTGCACATCTGACGAGTGCCGTCACATACATACGACTATGGAACAAAGTATAAAAGAGCCGTTCACCCTTCGGTGAGCGGCTCTTTTTTCAGATGCTTTCAAAATCAAATTCACAGTACCTTAAAAATTCCTTTGCCATCATCATGGCGCCCATTTCGTTGGGATGCACACGATCCCACGCGATTGAGCAGGAATGACGGTGCTTCAAATAGCGCTCGTACATTGCTTGAAAATCGACAAGGACGCAACCGTGTTTTTCGGCAAGCTCTTTGCAGATGTTCACGTATTCAATCATACGGTTGCGCATGGTATCGTGCGGATTATCCTCAATATAATACGGTGTCAGAATAAAGATGCCCTTGACCTTGTCTTTTACGGCAAGGATCATCGTTTCCACGTTTGAACGGTATTCCTCGGGTAATACGCAGATGTCCGGCATAGCAGGACAGTCGAACTGGCGCCACACGTCATTAATGCCAATGCAGATCGATACCCAATCGGGGTTCAAGGAAACCACGTCGCGATCAAAGCGTTCTAACAAGTCGCGGGACGTATGACCGCTGATACCGGAGTTTGTCACGCGGATACGACACTCGGGATAGCAAGCGGTGAGCAGGTTTTCGATCATACGCACGTAGCCGTGGCCGAGGTTGTCAGCCAACCCCTCGCCTACGGGGTTTTTGCTGCCACGGTCAGTAACAGAATCGCCCGCAAAGACAATGCGGTCCATATCGTTGAAAATCATAAAACGGTCTCCTTTTGATTTGAAGTATCCGCCTCATCCAAAAGACGCTTCTTTTCGCGGTATGCGGCAGAAATAACAATATGTGTGAGAACGAGAACAAGGGCGATGCCGATACTGCATGCGATAATGCCGATATCATACGAGCCGAACAGATCGTATATCGCGTTCAAGACAATGGCAGAAACGGCAAATCCGGCATAGAGAACCGAAGCGAAAATGCCAATCATATGATCAGTGGATTTCTGCCCAAACAAATCGCCTGCGTACAGAGGCAATGCGATGGTTTCGAGCGGTAACGCCAACGCGGAAAGTATGCTGTAAGCAAACGCAAACGTAATACCGAGGGGAGTGGGGCAGACGAGCACTAATGCGATGGACGATACAACCGAAGAGATCATACACGCAGACACGGTTACTCGAAGTCCCCATTTGTCGTAAATCACACCGGTCAAAAATTTGAAAATGGATAAAAACACGGAGTTCAGACTGATGACGGTTGCCACCAAGCCGGAATCCAAACCGGCATCCTTCAAATGTGCACCTGCGATGCCGTACGTTCCTTGCAAGATCATACCGCTGAGGAAGACCACGGCGATAATGCCGTAAAAATACCATTTTTTCATAGCAACACTAAATTCAATGCCGCTCCAATCTTGTGAACGTTTCTTTTTAGTGTTGCCGGCAGGTGTGATTGGTTCATTTGGCTTATCTTTGAAGAAAATCAGCAGCAACAAAGTGAAAACCAACAAAATGATGACGATCAGCCCGTAGGCGTAACGATAACCGAATACACCGCTATCAATGACGGGTGATAGGATTTTCGTCGCAGCAGCACCGCCAACACCGCTGGCGGCCAAAACGGCACCCATAATCGTTCCCTTATGTTCGGTGAACCAATGGTTGATAACGTAACTGATAATAGAGGTTGACGTCCAAGCGCCGCCAATACCAAGAAGCAAGCCGCCCAGACACAAAACAAAAATATTGCCGCCGAGTGCATAGCATAAGGCCGATCCGCACAGTGTGAGGAAACCGACGATTGCCAGCTTTTTGGCGCCGAAGCGGGCTACCAGAACTCCAAAAAAGAGGTTGGTGATAGCCCCTGATATGTAACGGGCTGTGTCATTGAGGGCGTAAGAGGTGCGATCAATGCCAAGCGCATTAGTGATCGGCACGATAAATAAACTGCGAGGGACACTCATAAATCCGAGTGCTATAAAGACCATTAAAAAGCTTAAGCACGCGATGACCCATTTATATTCTAAACGTTTACCTGTGGTTTTCATGTTATCACCTTTTCTCGACAAAAAATCCGATTATGTGATCATAATCGGATTTTTGATACAGTTAGAAAGAAAAGAGCTTTTCTTTCAATTCTTCGGTGAGTGCACCGCCGTACGGGCACAACTGGAACGCTTCGGCATAGCGAATCTTGGAGCCGCGCTCCTCACCATATCGCTCGATCAGTTCCTTGCGGAAACGCGAAGCGGTCTGTGCGTTGCGCAGATCGTATCCGCTGCCGCCGCGGCTGGCACTCAAAATTTCCTCATCGGTGGATTCAGGCGTGATTTTGTACGGACCTTTCAGGCACTCAAAACGTTCCTCTTCGCTCTCGGGTACTTCCGCTTCATATCCCTTGGTAAAGGGAAGCCACTCGTACACCTGCGATACGTTGAGGTGTGCAATTTGCAGTTTGAAATCGTTTTCATCATCCATATCCAGCACGATATCGGCGTGGAAATCGGGATCTTTAAAGCCATCCTCATAGTACATGATGACGGGTGTTGTGGTCATAGCGGGAACATCGGGACACTCGTGCGGGACGATCAGCATATACGAGGCATCCTGAACCAACATACCGGCGGCACGATGGTCGGCGTGGTAGTCGTTCGAACGATGCGACATAATCAGATCGGGAGAAAACTCGCGAATGTAGCGAATCAGACGGCGACGATTTTCAAGCGTGGGCATCAGTGTGCAATCGTTCATATCCGTCCATTGGTCGTATCGAATGCCGAGCAGTTCGGCAACAGCAGCCGATTCCTTGGCACGGCGTGCAGTGGTTTCGGCAGGAGTCATAATATGATGACCGCCGCAACCGTTTGTCAAGCTCAGGAAACGCACTTCATAACCCATTTTCACATATTTGTGAGCCAGTCCGCCGACACGGAATTCGTTGTCGTCCTGGTGGGCGCCAATCATTAAAATTTTCATTACAACAACACCCTTTCTAAAGGAACATTTTGTCAAAAACAGTGTAGCACAGCCAATTTGGAAAGTCAACCGACAGGAACGTGAAACTTTGACAATTTATTGACAATTCGTGTGAATTTTGGTACAATACGGGAAAAGAGGCGATAGTAATCGATGAAACATTTTGATATTAAAACTCAAATATATTTCGGCGAAAATTCGCTGGACCGTTTGGCGGATATTCCGTACAAAAACGCCCTGTTGATTGCGGATAAGTTCGTGGTGAGCAGCGGGTTGATCCACCTGCTTACCGTGCGCTTGCAGCAAGCGGGGGTTTCCTGGCAGGTGTTTGACGATGTTGTGCCCGATCCGCCGCTGGAAAAGATCGGTCTTGGTGCGCAGATGACGCTGCAGGTGCATCCCGACGTGCTGATCGCGGTCGGTGGCGGTTCTGCTATCGATTCCGCAAAAGCGATTCGTGAGGTGGCACTGCAGATGGAGCCGTCTTACGCGCGCCCGGCACTTATTGCCATTCCCACCACCAGTGGTACCGGTACGGAGGTGACTTCGTTCTCGGTCGTGTCGGATACCGAAAACCAGCGCAAGATCCCGCTCGTAAGTGAAAAGATGTTGCCGGATGAAGCCATTTTGGATGCCGAATTGGTAAAATCTGTTCCGCCGCACATCACGGCAGATACGGGTATGGACGTGTTTACGCACGCCTTAGAATCGTACGTCAGCACGGAAAACACCGAGTTTTCGGCGGCATTGGCAGAAAAGTCAATCGAAATCGTGGGTTCCTTCTTACTTCGTTCCTATCTGGACAACAACGACACCCACGCCCGTCAGAAAATGCACGTAGCGTCCTGTCTTGCCGGTTTGGCGTTCAATGCCTCCTCGTTGGGACTTAACCACGGTATGGCGCATCAGCTCGGTTCGCATTTCCATATTCCGCACGGTCGTGCCAATGCGATGTTATTGCCGCATATTATCGAATACAACAGCGACATCAACAAGTACAGCCGTTCCAAAACGGATTATCCCAAGCACGTTCGCAAATACGCGACAGTCGCACGTACGTTGGGATTGCAGAACTTCAATATTGTTACCACGGTGCGCGCCTTATCCAACTGGACACAGTTTATGATGAAGGAAATGGATATGCCGCTTTCCATTTCGGAAACCGGTCTTTGCACCAAAGAAGAGTATTTTGAACAGATCCCCGCGATGGTGCGTGCAGCGTTAGAAGATGCCTGCACCGCCACCAACCCCCGCACGCCGACGGCGGAAGATGTTACCCGCCTGTATGCGGAACTTTGGTAAGAAAAAAGCAGCAACTGCTATGCAGTTGCTGCTTTTTTTAGCATTGCTTCATAAGTCGAATAAAGAACTCCACCGAACGGTACAGCGTTTCCAAACGAATACGCTCGTTGTGCCCGTGGATGGTTGCGCGTTCTTCGGCTGTCAGATCCATCGCCGAGAAACGGTACACCTTATCCGAAATGCGCCCGTAGTGACGGCAATCGGAGCATTGTACCATAAGATACGGCGACACCAAACAACCTTTCCAGGTGGAAGCGACCGCCCGTGTTACTTTATCCCACGCGGGACAATCGATAACCGAAATACGGCTCGGCTCCATACCGTCGATAGCAGTGATCTCCACGGAATCATCATTTACCGAGCGGCGCAGGTGATCGAGCGCAGATGCCATCGTGTCATACGGGTTGAGTCGCATATTGGATACCAATTCCGCACTTGGCGGGATAACGTTGGGCGCCTTGGATCCTTTCATTTGAGTAAAAGCAACGGTGGTGCGCATCAGTGCGTTGAGCTCACCGCCCGAGGATTTACAGATCAGATCCAATACCGGCGCAAACAACCACAGGTTAGCAAAGATCATCCGATAAACGAACGACGAGTGACGACCGAGGGTATCAAACATCGCCGCGACCGGCGGGGTGATATGATAGGGGAAAGGATGTTTCAGCACCTTGCAACAGGCGGCTGCCAAACGATCAATGGGAGCGTTTGGCTTGGGCGCCGACGCGTGGCCACCGGTGGATTTCACACGGTAACGCGCATTGAGTAACCCTTTTTCCGCAATACCGATCATACCGCACGGTGCGCTGACACCGGGAAAAACGTTTTCCACGACACCGCCGCCTTCGTCGACAACCAAGGCGGGGACGATGCCGTTTTCCTCAAACCAATCCACAACGTTGGCGGCACCTTTTCCGTTGACTTCCTCACCGCCCGAAAAGGCAAAGTAGACGTCATGCTCCGGTGTGAAGCCTTCGGCGATCAAGTGATCGGCGGCAGACAGGATGCCGTTAAAGGTGACCTTGGTATCCAGCGTGCCGCGTCCCCACATCACGCCGTCTTCAATAACGGCATCAAAGGCGGGCTTATCCCAGCCGTCTTCGTCCACCGGCACCACGTCGTAGTGTGCCATCAACACCGCGGGATCTCCCGCGGTGTTTCCTTTCCAATGGAAGAGCAGCGCACGATCGGGCAATTGCTGAAACGAGCAGGTGTCAAAGACGTGCGGATACAGCGAGGGGAGCAACGCAATGAGTTTTTCAAATTCAGCATTATCCTCAAGCGCAGGGTCGGTATACGATACCGTTTTACAACGGATGAGCTGCTGCAGATTGTGAACCGCCGTTTCTTTATCAAAGACTTCCTCACCGTCAAGCGGTAAGACGGGCGATTTCGGCGTAAAACGCAGTGTGCGGATGAGTAATACGGCAAAAAACAGTACAATCGCCGCTACGGGTATCAACCACCACATATTACAGCCAACCTTTCTTGTACATAATCCGAGCCACACCAACGGTGAACAACACACCGACCGGTACCATAATTCCTACCGTACCGGCATTGAGTGCGGGGACACTGATAAACAGTGCCAGCATCAAAATGATGGGAGCAATGGACAACTTTGCGTTTTTGGAGATAAACACCACTGCCAGACCGCCGAACAGTGCGGGCAAGATCATATCAAACGCCGGTTTCAAAACAGGGGATTCCAACACGGGCGTCAACGGCACAATACAGATCACGCCAACGATGATGATCAAGGTGGTTACGATACTGGAAACCGCGATCGCGATGGTGGAAATGACTTCGCCTTCCTCGCTGCTGGCTTTCACCTTGGCACGTTCCATAGCGTCGATTGCACAGGGAAGTTTTAAGTTGGAAATATTGCCCGTGATGAACGACAGATACGTGCCGCCTGCTCCCAGCATCGGGACGTACGTGAAGATCTCAATGATACCGACCGCCCAGTACATCGGTGCGGTAGCAATCAAGCCCTGCACCAATATCTTCGTATCCGGCATTGCACCGAAAACGAGCGAAAGAACAAGAGGGAAGAGTAAGATGAGCAGACCGACGACAATACCCCATATCCGACCGTCGCGGTGAACGCTGTCCATATACGTTAATTGTTTTTTCATATCGGCACCTGCTTAACCTAACCACGCGGTAAACGGGATGGCGGATGCCATACCGAGCACCAAACTGAGCGGCAATGCGTAATCTTCCATCCAGCGGGCTTTGAGCACCTTGGACAAACCGCCGAATACGGCCATAACAATTGCGGCGACCGCCATTACGCATACGGGGATCAAACCGGAGGTGTCACCCGAAAAGACAAGGGACACGTCGCAAAAAACGTAGCCGAGAAACGCGGAGATCATACCGAGGAACATCGCGTTATTAAAGATCTCGCCCCATTTTTTATCCTTCATTCCCATTTTGAGCATACCGCCCTGGATCTTTTTGGTGACAAACGGCACCAGGACGATACCTGCGGCAATACCGACCGTCATTACCCAGACGATGGATAAAAAGATAGACGGATCCGTTACGGTAGCGCTGGCTTCCAGTTCGGCAGCCGTGAGCGCATTTCCGGCGGCGACGGTTTCATATGTAATCGAACCGATCACCGATAATCGCAACCACGGCAATGCCAGTCCCAAAGACTTTGACAGCGCCACGACACCAACCAATATAGCAATGGCGGGAGCAATGGTGAACACCGCCGAAGACGTTACCGTCGATTTGATGGTGGTATTGCTGATGCCGAGCTGTTTGGCACGGCGAAGCGCTTTTACCAAGAAATATACCGATTGCCCCAATACAGTGGCAATGATGATCCCAACCAACACGAACAGGATGGGATGGTTGACATAGAATTCCATACAGAACCCTCCTTTTCTCCTATACGATACCATAACTTTCCCGTTTGCGCAACTTTATCGCCTTTTTTACCGTAAAATTGTTTTTCTTGACAGATTATGTTACAATAGGTCGTGAGAATGGGGAAGGGGGTATTGTTGTGAAACGCTTATGGATTGCACTGTGTTGTGTGCTGACGTTGTTGCTTACCGCGTGTCATGCACCCGTACAGATGACGGGGTCGGTCACAACAGTTACAACCCCTGTCACGACAACAACCACTGTCACGACAACAACCACCGTGACGACCCAAACTACTGCGTCACCTACCGTTGTGCGCAAACAGTACGCAGGTTTGTATGAGGCGGATACGCTGAACGTGTTGTATACGGAAAATGCGGACGAACGCCTCTACCCGGCAAGTTTGGTTAAGATCACGACGGCGTATACCGCGTTACACTACCTTTCGGCAGACACCGAAATCACGGTTGGTTCAGAATTGTCGTTGGTCAAACCGCATTCCAGTGTTTGTCACATCCAACGCGGGCAGTGTTTGACTTTGCGCGACCTTATTGCGGGAATGATGATCTCTTCCGGTAACGATGCGGCATATACCGTTGCGGTAAACGTGGCACGTATCGTTGCGCAGGATGCTTCTATGACCGATAAAGCGGCTGTAGCCTATTTCTGTGGATTAATGAACGAAACCGCCCGTGAACTCGGTGCCGTAAATACGCACTACGTCAATCCCGAAGGATGGGACGATCCCGATCAATATACCACCGTGCGCGATCTGGCGCTTTTGATCCAACGCGCAATGCAACTGTCGGAGATCGCTGATGCCGCAGCTTGTGTTTCCAAAACCGTGTCAGTCGGCAGCGGAACGTTGACGTTTAACAGTACCAATCAGTTCTTATATTCGGACAGCGAGTATTACGATGAGAGGGTAAATGGTTTCAAGACCGGTTCCACATCGCAGGCGGGTAAATGTTTAGCCGTGACGACGACCGTCAATGGCAAACGGTACATAGCCGTTGTTGCCAACTGCAAGACCGATGCCGACCGCTATCAAACGATGCAATCGCTATTGGCACGAATCCCCTGATGGTTCGGTTGCGTGTTTACCTATAAAATAATTAAAGAGCCGCAAACCATTCGGTTTGCGTCTCTTTTTGTTATTCAAATAATGGCGTGGAAAAATAGCGTTCGGCGGTGTCGGGGAGAACCGTCACCACGCGTTTTCCTTTACCTAATTGCTTGGCAAGACGAATGGCGGCTGCCACGTTCGTACCGCTGGAAATACCGCACAAAATACCTTCCTTGGATGCCAGATCTTTGGAGGCTTGCAGTGCTTCTTCGTCCTTTACGATGCATACATCATCGTAAATTGCTTGATTGAGTATGGCGGGGATGATACCGTCGCCGATACCCATTTGTACGTGCGTGCCGATCGAACCGCCCGAAAGGATTGCGGCGTTTTCAGGTTCCACCGCCCAGATCGTCATATCGGGGTTGGCGTCTTTGAGCACTTCGCCGATACCCGTGATGGTGCCGCCCGTACCAATGCCCGAACAGAAACCGTCGATCGGTCCGTCAACTTGTTCAAGTATCTCTTTGGCAGTGGCGGAACGCTGAATAGCGGGATTCGCGGGATTTTCAAATTGCTGCGGAACAAACACATTTGGATCTTCGGCTTTCATTTTGAGTGCCAGTTGCAGGCACTCTTCAATGCACAGACCGATGTTACCCGCATCGTGGACAAGCACGACCTCGGCGCCGTATTGACGAACGAGCAAGCGTCGCTCCTCACTGACGGAATCCGGCATAATGATCTTCACTTTATAACCGCGCACCGCGCCAACAAGCGCCAAGCCGATGCCTTGGTTGCCGCTGGTAGGCTCGACGATGACGGTATCCTTGCCGATCAATCCGCGCTGTTCCGCGTCAAGGATCATATTGTATGCGGTACGCGTCTTGATGGAACCGCCCACGTTGAGACCTTCAAACTTGACCAGCACCTCGGCGTCGTTCGGTCCTGTCATATGATTTAAACGGATGATAGGTGTATTGCCCATCGCCTCTAAAATGTTTTGGCAAATCATTACGGTAAAAACCCCTCTTTGATAACTGTGTAATACAGTATACGCAAGGCAACGAAACTTGTCAATTCAATTATGACAGCTCGCGTGAAATACGTGCGGCACCAACGTATGGCAGTACGCCGGAAGTGCCGTAGTTCAGACCGCTGAATTTCGTCGTTTTTTCATCGATCCATTCAAACGGAGAGCCTTGGTTGATATATCGTTCGGTATGTTCAAGGAAATCGTCTAAAATAGCCGTGTCGGCATTGTACTTATACAGTGCATACGCGTACCAGCCGGTGGGCGTTGCCCAGTATGCGCCGTTTTGATATTCGCCAAGTGGGGTAGGGGTGCTCTCCCACGCAGAGGTGGTGGAAAAATCGCAATCGGTCAGGATGTGTCTGACGTACCCATCCACTATGGCGGTACGGTTTGCGTATCCGTCATACAACGCTTCGAGCGTTTTTTTATTATCCGTTATGCCGGAATATACCGCATATGCGGTTGCCCACACGTCGTATTGATGCCCGACTCCCGTTGCGGAATAAAACCATCCGGTATTGTTATCGTAAAACGTGTCAAGTATGGCAGTTTTGATTTTCTGTGCCTCGGTAAGATACACCTTGTCGTCAAGTAAGCGGAAGAGTGCCATTGCCGCGTTATATCGCAACAGCGATGCCATCAACAGTTTACCGCTTTTCTTGATGGTATCAACAAATCCCCAGTCTA
Organism: Acutalibacteraceae bacterium; assembly: GCA_045630765.1. GTDB lineage: Bacteria > Bacillota > Clostridia > Oscillospirales > Acutalibacteraceae > RGIG3009. Next base: position 42,091 of record JAZQTM010000032.1, read on the forward strand.
CGGTGTAGGTGGCGGCATCGCTGACGCATAACCCACTGTCGCGGTCAATGTTATACCCCTTGAACGCATATTGCAGTCGTTTGATAAGCGAGAGGCCGTTGTATATGGTATCCAATATAGCGCGGTCGCCGCTTTGGTTCAGATACCATTCCACCATCATAATGAAATAATAGTTATCGCAAAACGGCGGGAAAAAGCCGAACGATCCGTTGCCCTGATTTTCGCCCGAAGCGTAGGTGCCCGGGAAGAACACCGCTCCGCCGTCGTAATTGACGTGGTCTGCGATCGCGTAGGGCGGCACGGTCAACCCGTTTTCCAAGTGCCGTGTTTTTGCACCGTTTTGCGCGTGCGTGGCAAAAATTTCAATATACCGTTTGAGATCTTCCGTAGGGATCAGTTCACTTTCTGCCATCATCGCGGCATCGCGCACCCAAAAACTACGGTATTTTTCGTCACCGGACGGCAACAGTACGTTGGATTGCGACTCAACACCGAAGTATTGGACGGCCTTTTTGAAAGTGGAATCTTCAATCGTTTTGACAGCAAGCGCTTTCAACTCATTGATTAAGCGCTCGATTTTAAGCGTATCCATACGTGCACCCCTTTTTGTGCGGGTTTTACTTGACACGTATTATAACAAACAACGAAAGAACGGTCAAGGGTCTTGGGAACACAAAAAGAAAAGCAACCACCCAAATGGGTGATTGCTTTTTTGTCTTTCGTACCATAAAAGACGAACACAATTTTTCTAAATTAAAGTTGTTAGTTCGAGTCTGGGAGGTTGGTTAGTGCCAACGCCCAAAAAGGAATCGGTCTAAAAAGCTGAATCTCTCTAATTTAAAAATCATATCCAATTAAACAATGTTTGTGTTGCTTCAGTAAATTGAGATATAGCGGATATTTGATTCAACAATAAAGAAATGACAAACATTATAAGATTTACCAAAACAAGTCCGCCAATCGCATTTTTCATCGACACTCCATTATTGTTGCAATTAATATTTAGTGCTATATGATTTTTATAAATAGAGTTGGCAAAAAGTCTAAACAAAACGTTAATTATGAAAACGGGAGCTGTAATCAAAAACTCAATAAGTCTAATTTTATTTTGAGCATCGTCTAACTCGTCACGAATTTTTTGGAAGGTTGGGTGTTTGCCAATCAGTACCGTAGAGTGAGGCGGTTCTTTATAAAGATATACCTCACCGCCAGAATTTATATAATTTGAATATGTTTCTTTGGCGAGATAATATCTCTCTACATCCCCTTTAAATATTGTTGGTAAAACTAAAGTTAAAAGTGAAGATAGCAATATCAAAACAGCGGCATATATTATAGCTATTTTATTCATTTTCCTATAAAAGAACCAGGTCGGTCCAAATAGCAGTGCCGCAAAATTTAACTGTAAGAACCATTTTTTCTTTGGCTTTGCGAATTTTTTGAGATAATAATCCGAGTTTTTCCCGATATAACTTTTAAGTTCCGAGTTCTCTATTCCGTCTATTATTTGCTCGTCCAAATAATTAGAATGCGAAAGGGTATGCGAACAAACTTTACAAACTGTATCATCTATATCACTTTTCGCACCACAGTTATCGCAAACAATAAATTTATTATCCATATAATCACCGCCTTGGGTTATTTTTTGTTTTCTTTTGCTGTGTTTATAGAAGCTATCAAAATTCGCTTAATTTCCAAGCAATCATTAAGTAACGAACTACTCATTTTATCATCAATGTATTCGGACAGATTAAGCAGTTTTATCCAATATTCAGTTTCAGCAGTTTCTTTTAAAGCAATATGCATTTTAGAAATAAAATCAGCAGGACTTTGACCATAATTTGCTTCATTTATGTTCGCACCGATACTTGTTCCGCTACGAATTACTTGCTTAGCTATCGTTAAACCTTTTTTGTTTTTAATTAAAAAATCATGCAATTTAACAATTCTCGCCGCAAAAGCAATTGATTTATCAATTAAGATATTCTCTTTCATTAAATCACTTCCTTAAAGTATTATACCACAAACTGCAAACTAAGTCAAAAATCATTCATTATTCATCAGCGAAGCGACTTCAATATTCATTATTCATTTGAAAATCCATTCTCGTTTAATGAATATTGAATGATGAAAAATGAATAGTGAATAATACAAACAAAAAATCCGCCCTCTTTCGAGAACGGATTTTCGTTTGGCGCCTACTGTAGGGCTCGAACCTACGACCCTGCGGTTAACAGCCGCATGCTCTACCGACTGAGCTAAGTAGGCATATTCTGTGGGCAGTTTTTAGCCCACAGGAAGTGGTGACCCGTACGAGATTCGAACTCGTGTTGCCGGCGTGAGAGGCCGGAGTCTTAGGCCACTTGACCAACGGGCCGGATGGTACACCATCAGGGACTCGAACCCTGGACACCCTGATTAAGAGTCAGGTGCTCTACCAACTGAGCTAATGGTGCGCGTCAAACTGCTTGACTATCATACACTATCATCCGGCACTTGTCAAGGGAAATTTTTTAAAAAATTGAAAAAATTATGATAAGGTCGAGCGAAGCTCTGAAACACGAATAGAACCAAGCAGTGACAGCAGGATGACGTATGCCCCGCACACACACAGAATACCCGAAATCGTGAGAACTATTCCGTTAACTTCCAAAAAGAACGGCAGTTGCGTTATCGCTTTTGAGAGCACTACCGCCGCACCGGCGCCGAGAAGCGGTCGCACGATCCAGCGCCCCCATTGCAGTTTGACGCCCGTCACCGTTAACAGGCGGTGTGTGTTGAGAAAAGAAGTCAGTACGTTGCTGATCACCATAATCAGTAAAAATCCGTTCATTCCCCACCGCGGTACAACAATAACGATTAATACGATACGGATCGCCGAATCTGCAATGCTGTATTTCAAGGAACTGACTTGTTGGTTTAACCCTTTAAGAATACCGTCCACAATACTTTCCACGTACATAATGGGGGTGAGCGGCGCCAATACCAGCAGATATCGTCCCACGTCTTCGCTATTGTATAAAAGAACCCCGATCTCACTCGAAAAGGCAAAAAATACCGCGCCGATCAAAATCGAACTGAGCAATGTCAGGTACAAGGTGCGCTCAATGGCGCGATTGATCTTGTTTTGTTGATGCAGCGCATTCGCAGAGGAGATTTCAGGGATTAGCAACGTGGACAGTGCCGATAAAAAGGAGGCGGGGAAAAAGATAAGCGGCAGTGCCATGCCTTTCAAAGCACCGAATTCCGATAACCCGCGTTCTTGCGAGCCGCTGTATTTGGCGATACTGTTTGGCACCAAAATATTCTCAACGGTACGCAAGATCGTGTTGAGATACCGCCCCGCCGTAATCGGCGCCGCGATCGAAAGCAGTCGCCGAACAACGGACGGACGCGCGTTGTCGCGCGTCGGCAGTTCCTTTTGCATTTGCTTTTTGTCGAAGTGACAGCGAACGGCTAAAAAGGCGCACGATACCCATTCCGCTACCGTGTCACCGATCATTACTGCCAGACACGCCATCGCGAGCCCCGATGCCGCAAAACGATCAATGAGTAAGGCGATCACACCGATGCGCACGACCTGTTCAAGCAGTTGCGCGTATGAAGTCCCCGCCGCTTTGCGTCGGGCGATAAAATATCCGCGCAAGCACGAGGATACGCCCATCGACGGCAGAGCGAAGGCGAGCATACGCAAGGCGCCTGCCGCGCGCACGTCACGGATCCAGTACGTACTGATCGCATCCGCACCGAAATAGATCAGTGCGGTGGAAAGCAATCCGATGAGCAGACTGAGCAAAATTGAGCGGCGCAAAATATGCCGTACCGACCGCGCAGTCCCGCAAACCAGTTCGTCAGCGATCAGTCGCGTGACGGCGGTGGAAATTCCCGAGGTGGCAAAGGTCGCCCCCAGCACGTAAATGGATACAATAAGCTGATAAAGCCCCATACCCTCGGCGCCGATCTTTCCTGATAGAAAAATACGGAAAAAGATACCGATGGTGCGCAAGATCAGTGACGTTACGGTCAAAACGGCGGCGTTTTTAACAAATACTCCGTGTCGCATAGGTTATCGACCGTTATACAATGCCGCAAGATAATCCCACGTAATACGGTCGACCTCTCCCGTCGGCAACAGATCGGCGGCAAGCTGTTGTTTGCGTACCGCCGATTCGGTGATAGCGTCGTACACTCCCGTCACCGCGATCGTTTCTTTGCTTATTTCACCTAACATCACTTGTAAAATATACACGAGCGGGGCGCGGCTCCCCGCTTTTAATACAAACGACGGATCGGGGAACGGTGTGATGGCACGCGGCGGTACGGTCTGCAACAGGAGATTGCCGTATTCTCGTACGATACGCTCCCAATCAGCACGTTCCACCGTACCCGTTACGGGGGAGTTGCTGATCTGTTGAAACACCCGCACCGCCTCGGTTGTTTCGGGACCGAATATCCCGTCCACACCGAGCAAGGGATACCGCTCATCCGTTGCGGAAAGTGCGCGCAGATATTCCTGTAACTCGCGAATGTGATCGCGTCGTTGATCGTCTGTATACATACGCTACACTCCTTCTGCTATGGGATAACCGCTGAATTGCCCCGCTTGTTTTTCAGAACCGACAGTCAGATCTTCGTATAAACTTGCAATACGATCCCAAGTGATCGGTCCCACAAACCCGTTCGGCGATAATCCGAATTCTCGCTGGAAAGCAATTACGGCAGCCTCGGTCGCGTTACCGAAAACGCCGTCCACCGTGACAGTGGGAATGGCGGGATAAACCTCGGCAATGCGGTTTAAGTAGGTTTGCAGAAAAACGACGTACTCTCCCTGTGAACCGTTTGTGAGGGGGATACCGGGATACGGTGCCACGCGGTTTTCCGGTACCGTGATAGTGACAACGATACCGCGATAGGCATCGTACAGGCGATCCCACGTTTCCTCACCCACGATGCCGTCGGCGTTCAACCCCGCATACTGCTGAAACGCGATGACCGCGTTTCGAGTGGTTTCGTCAAAGGTGCCGTTGATGGGGACCGATGGCACGGCATCGTTGAAGGTGCCGACCACCGCCAGAAAATACTGGATCACGCGCACTTCGTCGCCGCTGTCACCAAGCTGCAGCTGTTCGGAGAATTGCTTGCGGACATCCTCGAGCGCAATGCCCTCGGAATCCAACTCCGCCAAACGCTTTACGCTATTGTACAAAAATGCGATGCGGTACCAAGTTTCCTTGCCGATGATCCCGTCGGGCGTCAGCCCGAAGATCTCTTGGAACGCGACCACCGCATCTTCGGTCGCCGTTCCGAAGATCCCGTCTACCGTGTCAATTTTCGGGATCGCGGGATAATTGCGTGAGATGCGGTTCAATTGAATTTGCTTCGTTAACACGTCGTTGCCGGTGGAACCTACGCGCAGCGGTGTGCCGGGATACGACGGCTGATTGTTGCGCACGGGCGCGTTGGTGACGATTTCAATATCATCACCGTAAAAGGAACGTAAGATCTCCACCGAGTTTAAGCCCTGATTGGCAAGCTCCACGGTGCCCCATTGCGACAACCCGTCGCAAGTGGAAGTGGTGCCGTTGCAATATTGCGTAAAGTACGGTTCAATCGCGCCTTGCCGCCGCACGTAGTCGTTAAACAGTTCATCGACCAACAGACTGATATTGTCAAAAATATCACGTCCCGGCACAAACGATTGATCGAACGCCGTGTTGTTGGTAATATCAAACGCGTACCCGCGGCTGGGATACCATTCGGTATAGATGCGGTTGAGTGCAAATGAGATCTGCGCCAAAATGTTCGCGCGCAACGCACTTTCCGGCCAGGTGGGAAAGATTTCGCTCGACGCGACGTTTTTGATATACTCCGGAAACGATATCGTCACGTTCGGCGCATCTGCAGACGGCGCACCCAAATGCACGACGATGTTTTCCGGCACAAACGGTAATTCAGGCATATAACGTCTCCTTATAAATTAATGGGCGGCGTATCGTAACGAATTTCTTGCTCGGAATCGTTTGCAAACTCCGATAACGGAACGAGCGATACCGGCAGTTCGGTCGGAATACCGCCGTACAACGGGATGTTGCTGATGCGTGCGCGGTAATGATCGGGTGCAGCGACGGTTACCTCGTACACGATACGCGGGATTGGATTTCCCGGTTGCAGTGTCAGCACGGGATCAATAGCGGGCAAAACGATCGGCTCGGCAAGTCCGCTGCCGTTCGTGATGCGGGAGGCTTCGACGATCGTTTTGCCGTTTTCTTCACGGGTAACGATTACCAACGCATCGGCAATCGGAATAGCCTCGTTTGCTGAGGTCACCCGCACGGTAAGCGGTGCCGTGAAGGTTGTCGACGGAGCGGACGTCGGTTGTGGTGGGGTAGGATTTCCCGCGCGCTGCTGCATCGTCAGCAGTTCTTGGTTATACTGTTCCATCATAGATCGAAAATTGTTGAGTTCCATCGGCGTTCACACCTTTCTTACACCATTTCTATGCGTGTGTGCGAAAAAACATACGCAAAAAAGCCGCAAGAGAACAGCGTTC
>JAZQTM010000033.1:0-7562 GCA_045630765.1 Acutalibacteraceae bacterium
GCTATTTGAAGGATATCAACGAGATCGGCGCTTGCCGTATCTGCGTGGTTGAAGCCACCGGTGCTCGCGGTTTGGTTACCGCTTGCGTGTACCCGGTTGCTGAAGGTATGGAAATTCAAACCAACACCGCACGCGTGCAAAAAGCCCGCAAAACCACGTTGGAATTGATCCTCTCTACCCACGAAAAGAAGTGCTTGTCCTGCGAGCGCTCCACGAACTGCGAGCTGCAGAAAATGTGCAAAGATTACGGCATTGAATGCAGCGGCAAGTTCGAGGGTGATCGTCCGATCTATGAACTGGACAAGTCCACTGCTCATTTGGTTCGTGACAACAACAAATGTATCCTGTGCCGTCGCTGCGTAGCGGTTTGCCGTCAGCAGTACGTTTCGGTTATCGGCGCAAACGATCGTGGTATTGATACGCACATCGCTTGTGCGTTTGATAAGCCGCTTGGCGACGTGCCTTGCGTATCCTGCGGTCAGTGCGTTGCTGTCTGCCCCACCGGCGCTTTGGTGGACACCGACAGCACCACAGCTGTTTGGGAAGCGTTGGCAGATCCGACCAAGCACGTGGTCGTTTCCACCGCTCCTTCCATCCGCGCAACGCTGGGTGAAGCGTTTGGTATGCCGATCGGCACCAACGTTGAAGGTAAAATGGTTGCTGCTCTGCGCCGCCTTGGCTTTGCCAAAGTGTTTGATACCGACTTTGCTGCTGACCTGACCATCGTTGAGGAAGCCAACGAGTTTGTACAGCGCGTACAGAACAAGGGCGTTCTCCCGATGATCACCTCCTGCTCGCCCGGTTGGGTTAAGTTTGCAGAGTACTATTATCCGGATCAGCTGGATCATCTGTCCTCTTGCAAATCGCCCCAACAGATGTGTGGCGCGGTTATCAAGACCTATTACGCTAAGAAAATGGGCATCGATCCCAAAGACATTATCAATGTTTCGGTTATGCCTTGCACCGCGAAGAAATTCGAGTGCGGTCGTGACGACCAGAACGCTGCCGGTGTCCCGGATATCGACCACGTTATCACCACCCGTGAGCTTGCTCGCATGATCGACCGTGCCGGTATCAAGTTCGACTTGCTCCCCGACGAAGAATTCGATGCACCTCTCGGTGACGATACCGGTGCTGCTGTCATCTTCGGCGCTACCGGCGGCGTTATGGAAGCGGCTCTGCGTACTGCAAACGACTGGTTGACCGAGAAAGACAACAAGAACGTTGAATTCAAAGAAGTGCGTGGCACTGACGGTCTGAAAGAAGCGACCTACAACATTGCCGGCATGGAAGTGAAAGTTGCGGTTGCAAGCGGTATTGCCAACGCTAACTACGTTATGGATCAGATCAAGAGCGGTACAGCTCCGTGGCATTTCGTTGAAATCATGTGCTGCCCCGGCGGTTGTGTCAACGGCGGCGGTCAGCCCATCCAGCCCGCATCTGTCCGTAACTTCACCGATCTGAAAGCTCTGCGTGCCAAAGCTCTGTATGATCAGGATGAAGCGATGACGCTGCGCAAGTCCCACGAATCTCCGGTTATCAAGAAACTCTACGAAGAGTTCTTTGATGACGGTATCGGCGGTCATAAAGCACATCATTGCCTGCACACCACTTACGTGGCTCGCAAAAAGTTCAAATAAGAACGTATAACAAACCCCCGACGGATAGTTCCGTCGGGGGTTTGTTTTTTTATTTTATTGCAACAGTTTTCGCATCATATCGGAACCATCATCAACAACGTTTCCGGTTGACGCTGCGCTTTCTTCCGTGAAGGAGGTAATACCACTATCTTGCGTTCCGTTACTACGATACAAAAGATACGGTACCGGATCATCGGAGTGTGTACGGATAGAAAGCGGTGTGGGATGATCCGGCAAAATCATAATAGAAACTTCACCAAGCGCATCCACGCTTTCAAGAATCGGCCCTAAAATCTGTCGATCGATTTCTTCAATTGCCTTGACCTTATTCTGCGGTTCACCACGATGACCGCATTCATCCGGCGCTTCTACATGCACATACACCAAATCGTTGGTTTTCAGCGCATCCAGCGCCGCTTGCATCTTTCCGGTGAAATTCGTATCTAAATAACCGGTAGCACCTTCCACTTCGTACACGTCCATGTCCGCCAAACGAGCGATACCTTTAAGCAAGTCGACGGCGGATACCATAGCACCTTTAACACCAAAACGATCCTCAAACCGCTCAAGTTGCGGGCGTTTACCGTAGCCCCACAGCCAAATGGCATTTGCCGGATTAAGCCCTTTCTCACGGCGGCGCACATTGACAGGATGATCCTTCAACAATTCAATACTGCGCTGCATCATATCATAAAGCGGTGCGGCTTCTTGCTCTTTGGGGAGATGTTCGCCAATCACTTGTCCGGAAATATCGTGTGGCGGCGTCAACGTGCCGAGTTTGGACTTCCCACCGTGCCATACTAAGCAATGGCGATATGCCGTTCCGGTATAAAAATCAAACTCACCGCCGCCGAAAGCATCCTGTACCGTGCGGATAATTGCATCCGCTTCTGCGGTATGGATATCACCGGCGCAATAGTCAACCATTGTTTTAGCTTCATAGACACCGTCATCCGACAAAGTCACCAGATTGCAACGGAAGGCAATGTCGTCATCAGCAAGCTCAATGCCGATGTTTGCCGCTTCCAAAGGAGAACGACCTGTATAACAATCTTTAGGACGATAACCAAGCACCGACAAATTTGCAACGTCACTACCGGGTGACATACCATCCGGAACAGTTTTAACCATTCCGATCTCGGATATCGCTGCCAGCTTATCCATATTCGGCTTATAGGCAAGCTGCATCGGCGTTTTACCTTGTAATTCCGCAAACGGACGATCAGCCATTCCATCACACAACAATACAATATATTTCATAGGAATCACCTCTTTAAAATCAGTATACTGCACTCTTACAATAAGTTCAAGTTTATTGTCCGATTTTCTTTTCTTTTTACAGTAAATCCATTGCAATTTGATGTTATTTGCGGTATACTAAACATAATGTTTATCATGGGTAAGATTGTGGTTTTTGCTTTTAAAGAAATGAGGTTGTTGTATGAATTGGTTAATCGCAAAACTTGATACCTCCGCTTTATTATCCGAAGCCGGTATGACGGTATTGATCGGTTTTTGCGTAGTTTTCGCTGCGTTATTATTGCTCACCATCGTTTTTTGGGCGTTTGGTGCAATCTCTCGCAGCAAACAAGCTAACAGTTCAACTACCACTCCCAAAATCGTTCCTCAACCCGCGTGTGCCCCCAAATCCGCACCCGTAGTAGAGGATGGTATCCCGGAAGAAGTGGTCGCGGTCATCGCTGCTGCGGTTGCTGCTATGTCTGACGGTAATACACAGTATACCGTTCGCCGTATCCGTTCGGCGCGCACTAATGCTCGTCCGGTTTGGGCTGCCGCCGGTATTTCCGAAAACACACAACCCTTTTAAGGAGGATCCGGTATGAACTTTTGGGAAGCCTTTGCACAAATTTGGCAAGAATCCGGTTTCGCCCGTTTACTCAACTTTGAAAACGGCGGTTGGAAAAATTTAATTATGATCGGCATCGCCTGTGTGCTGATGTTTTTGGCTATCAAGAAACAGTATGAACCGCTGTTGCTCCTCCCCATCGCCTTTGGTATGCTGCTGGTAAATCTGCCGCTCGGCGGTGTTATGGATCCGCAGCAGAATTCCTTGGTGGAGTTTACCGATGCGGAATTGGCCGCCTATGTTGACGGTACATACGAACAAGTATATCCGGTTTCTTTGAATTATGTCACTCTTTCAGACGAATATGATGCATACATCTATACGAATGAAAACGGTGTTGAAGTTCTGCAGCTGGATACGAAACTGTATAAAGTAGAGCGCGAGGCTGACGGCACGGCACGTGCGGTTATCCCTTACTGGGATCACTTTGAGCAAGGCGGTCTGCTTTGGTATTTGTATCAAGGTGTTAAATTCGGTATTTATCCCCCGCTCATCTTCCTCGGAATTGGTTGTATGACCGATTTCGGTCCGCTTCTCTCCAATCCCAAGAGCTTTTTGCTTGGCGCTGCCGCACAAATAGGTATTTTTATCACTTTCCTTGGCGCTCGTCTTTTGGGACTTCTCCCTTTCGCAGAGGACTTTAACATTTTATTCACCTCGCAAGAAGCCGCTTCTATCGCCATAATAGGCGGTGCCGATGGACCGACTGCCATTTTCTTAACGTCGAAGCTCGCACCGCATTTGCTTGGTGCTATCGCCGTTGCGGCATATTCCTATATGGCACTCGTCCCCATCATTCAGCCGCCGATCATGAAAGCGCTGACCACCAAGAAAGAGCGTGCGGTTGTTATGACGCAACTTCGTACGGTTTCCAAAACCGAAAAGATCTTATTTCCCATCTTTGTTACGATCATTTGCGTGTTGTTACTGCCAAGCGCAGCTCCGCTGATTGGTATGTTAATGCTTGGTAACTTGTTCCGCGAAAGCGGTGTCGTTGAGCGTTTGACAAAGACTGCGCAAAACGAATTGATGAACATTATCACCATTATGCTTGGTGTGACAGTCGGTGCAACTGCAAACGCGCATACCTTCCTGCAACCGAAGACTTTGCTCATTATCTGCCTCGGTTTGATCGCGTTCTGTATGGGTACCGCAGGCGGCGTGTTATTTGGTAAACTGATGTATGTATTTACGGGCGGTAAAGTCAATCCGCTGATCGGTTCCGCCGGTGTTTCCGCCGTACCGATGGCGGCACGTGTGGCACAAAAAGTCGGTCAAAGCGAAAATCCGAGCAACTTCTTACTTATGCACGCTATGGGACCGAATGTAGCCGGTGTTATCGGCTCGGCAGTTGCCGCAGGTGTATTGCTCACGTTATTCGGTTAAAAACATTAAAGGCGGGGAATCCTTCCCCGCCTTTGCTTATCAAAAAGGACGATCATTATGGATGCTCAAACATTTTTCTCACTGCGCCGCCGCATTTTAGAGCGCGAATTTTTCCGTATGAATACACCGCAAAAACAAGCCGTATTTCATACCGAAGGTCCGCTCTTGATCCTTGCCGGCGCAGGAAGCGGTAAAACGACCGTATTGGTCAATCGAATTGCGAATATGGTGCGCTACGGAAACGCCTATACAAGCACCACACTTCCCGCCCTTACTTCAGATGACGAGGAAGCACTGCGTCGCTGTGCTGACGGCGTCACACCTGTTGACGAACGAATCATTCGTCTGTGCGCTGTAGATCCGTGTCCGTCGTGGCGTATTCTCGCTATCACGTTTACTAACAAAGCAGCAGGCGAGCTCAAAGAACGACTTTCTTCTATGCTGGGCAGCGAAGGCGAACAAGTAATGGCAGGAACCTTCCATTCGTTTTGTGCGCGTGTTCTGCGTACGGATGGTGAAACACTCGGATATTCATCGCATTTCACCATTTACGACACCGATGACAGCCGCCGACTGATGAAAGAGTGTATGAAATCGCTAAACATCGAGGAACGCGTTATCGGGCACAAGCAAATTTTAAATGAGATAAGCCGTGCAAAGGATGCACTGATTTCTCCGGAAGAATACGCCGTTTCGGCAGGCAGTGATTTCCGTCTGAAGAAAGTGGCTGATTGCTACGCGCTGTATCAAAAGCGCCTGCACGAAGCAGATGCTATGGATTTTGACGATCTGCTAAGCAAAACCGTTGAGTTATTTGAAACCAACGAGATTGTTTTAAAGAAATATCAAGATCGTTACCGCTATCTGATGATCGACGAGTATCAGGATACCAACCACGCGCAGTACCGTTTCGTGAGTTTGTTGGCACAAAAAAGTCACAACCTTTGTGTTGTCGGTGATGACGATCAAAGCATCTATAAATTCCGTGGCGCAACGGTAAAAAACATTTTGGAATTTGAAGATCAGTTCCCGAACTGTACCGTTATCCGTCTGGAACAAAATTACCGTTCAACACAGAACATCCTGAATGCAGCGAACGCGGTGATTGCCAAAAACATTAACCGAAAAGGTAAAACGTTGTGGACGCAAAACGAAAAAGGTGAATTACTGAAATGGCATTCCCTTGAAAACGAAGACGAGGAAGGCCGTTTCATCGCTCAAAAAGTCTTCGACAAAGTGGCGACCGGTAACTACCGTTATCGTGATATGGCGGTCTTATACCGCGCCAATGCGCAATCTAACGCGATTGAGCGCGCATTGGTTAAGAGTGGTATTCCTTACCGTATTATCGGCGGTCATCGTTTTAACGATACCAAAGAAGTGCGTGATATGATCGCCTACCTTCGTGTTATCAACAATCCTGAAGACCGCATCAGCTTAAAACGAATCATCAATGAGCCAAAACGAGGCATCGGTGACACCACTATCGACAAAGCATCGCTCTTAGCAGACCAGCAGGGTATCTCGCTATATGAGGTGTTATCGGCAGCGGATACTTACGCGGATCTCAGCCGTTCCGCCAATAAGATCCTCCCCTTCATTCAAATGATGAACGCTTTACGCGATGATGCCCAAAGCGGTGAAATCTCATTGCACCAGTTATATGCCAATGTATTGGAACGCTCGGGGTATCTTGCTATGTGGCAGGCTGCCGGTGAAGCTGAATCGGATCGTGTTGACAATCTCAACGAATTGGCCTCTTCCATTCAGTCCTACGAAAAATCCTGCGAGGATATTGAACCAACACTCGCCGGTTTCTTGGAAGAAAACGCCCTGATGACTGACATTGACAACTACGATGCCGGCGCAGATGCTATGGTTCTGATGACCATGCACGCAGCAAAAGGCTTAGAATTCCCCGTGGTGTTTCTCCCGGGATTTGAGGACGGTATCTTTCCCGGTATACAAACTATGTTCATCCCCGAAGAAGTGGAAGAAGATCGCCGTTTGTGCTACGTCGCCATCACGCGAGCCAAAAAAGAACTGTTTATCACAACGGCAGGCAGTCGTCTATTATACGGTTCTACCACCCGTAATCGCCCCTCCCGATTTTTGCAAGATATCCCGGAAGAGTTGGTGGAGAACCACGAAAACGTATCAACGTATCGCGCTCGATCGTTTTCTTCCTCCTACACTTCCTCCTACACTTCCTCCTACACTTCCTCCTACACTTCCTCCTACGCCTCTCCCCGTTCCACCTTCACTGATTCACCGAAACCTTCCTTCCAGAGCAGTTATGGTGGCGGCGGAATCTCGGCTAATAAATCCGTCGCCAAAACCGACAACAACCAATGGCAAGTCGGTGAACACGTCAGCCATAAGGTGTTTGGTAATGGCACCATTCAAGCCGTACAACCGATGGGTAACGATACCCTCTTAACGATCTCCTTTGACAAGGCAGGCCAAAAGAAGGTTATGGCAACCTTTGCAAAACTTACAAAACTGTAAAAAACAGCCGCCTTACCGGAATGGTAAGGCGGCTGTTTGAATGTAATCAGACACAACGTCTCGCAACTGTTCAGGATCCAATTCGCTGCACGTGCAACGTGCGGCGAGTTCCCACACGACGGTTTCTTCTGCCGGAATATCAGAGGTCACGTCTATTATCT
>JAZQTM010000034.1:0-25507 GCA_045630765.1 Acutalibacteraceae bacterium
ATGTTATCGTCAGCATCGATGGTTATGCGTTCAAGGACTGCAAGAATCTCAAATCCATTACCATTCCGAATGGCGTAACAAGCATCCGCTCCGCTGCGTTTTATTACACCAATATATCCGATGTGACGCTCCCTGAAACGCTCAAAAGCATCGGAAGCAGTGCATTTTCCCACTGTCGCATTTCTTCGGTTATCATACCGGGGAAAGTGAAAAAGGTAGAACTGTGGGCGTTCAGTGATTGTGGTGCGCTCGAATCGGTCGAGATGCAAAAAGGCGTAAAAGAAATTGGGGAAGAGGCGTTTGACGGTTGTCAAAAATTGACAAGTGTCGCTTTCCCGGAAACGTTAAAGAGTATCCACGCTACCGCATTTAAAGGGTGTTTGAACATTCAGAACTTCCTTTTGCCCCAAAATGCGAAGGCGTTTGTCGGCTCGGCATTAGAAGTAATTTGGAATTATTTTAACAAAGCGGATTATAAAGAATGCTTGACCGTATCCTTTATCAAACAATTGCCGAATCTTGTTTGTGAAGATGCCGATTTGAGTAAAAAGATAAAAGCCAACAAAAACATCGTTATGGATTACGCTTTCAAAAACGACGATGTTTCGGTGGTTGAAACGCTGTTTAAACTTTACAAAAAAATCAATGCCAACGAAATAGACGAGTATGTTGACAAAGCCGCGAATGCTTTTGCTGTAAAATCGTTTCTGTTAGAGTATCAAAACGGTTCTTCGACAGCGTCCAAACGGGGGCAAGATACTTTTACCATATCACCTATTCGTCAGGAGTGTACTTTGGCTGATTGGAAAAAAGTATATGCTTTGGATACGGATGGTGAAACCGCCATCGTCAAAAAATACAAGGGTGCCGAAACTTCTGTGGTTATTCCGGAGTTTATCGGCAAATATCGGGTTATTGCCATCGGAGATGCTGCATTTTCCAAATGCACGCAGTTGAAGGAAATTGTCTTCCCTTCGACGCTGACTCGGATTGGCGCCGAAGCATTTGGCTGTTGCGGAAACCTGGATAATGTCACGATTCCAGCTGCTGTGACGCAGATTGGTTCGGGAGCGTTTCGGTTTTGTGATAGTCTAAAACGTATTGCCGTGGAAGAAGAAAACGCTGTTTATCATTCTGTAGACAATTGTGTAATTGAAACGGCAAACGGAACTCTCGTTTGCGGACGCGATTGTTCCGCCATTCCTGCGGATGTGACGCGCATCGCCGAGGAAGCGTTCAGCGGTTGCCAATCTCTTACGCGTGTGGTCATACCAAGTGGGGTAACGGCCATTGGCAACACGGCATTTTCGGGTTGCGAAAATCTTGCGGAAGTTATTTTGCCTGACGGTATCACGACTATCGGCAGTTATACTTTTGCCGGTTGTAAGAGTTTAACCAACATTGTGATCCCCGACGGGGTAACCGCTATCGAGGAGTGGGCGTTTAATTCTTGCGATTCGCTGACGAGTATCCGATTGCCGGATGGTTTGCAAACGATTGGCAGTAAAGCGTTTTATTTCTGCAAAAAATTAACCAATGTCGTGCTGCCGGAAAGCGTCACAAAAATTGCAGACTGGTCTTTTAGCGGGTGTGAGGGTCTTGTTGAAATGACAATTCCCCAAAAGGTTAAAAGTGTCTCTAAGAATGCGTTTATTCACTGTAAAAACCTCAAAACCGTCGTGATACAAAACGGCACGAAAAAAATCTGCGAATCCGCTTTTGAAGATTGCAAAAAGCTAAAAGACGTTTTTATCCCGAGTAGTGTCACCGAGATATATTGCAGCAAATATGAGACGGTGTTCAAAGGTTGTCCTAAAGTCACCATCCACGCACCGGCGGGTAGTTATGCGGAGCAGTATGCAAAAGAAAACAACATCCCCTTCGTAGCGGAGTAAAGGAGAAATTAAAATGGAAGCTATAATTTCGTATATATCAATCGTATTTTCAATAGGTTCTGTTGTGTTTTCTTTTATCACATTTTTATGGACTGTAAAGCGCGATAAAAAGCAATCAACTTTTGATGCGTTCAATCGCTTACAGGATGAAGTTTTTGATAAGATAAATGCATTATCTAAAACAGCTGTAAAAGATATTGCTGCCAATCCAACCGATTCTAAATTCACGGAATATTCGCAATATTTGGTAAGGATTGAACAGTTTTGTATAGGTGTTAAGTCGGGTATTTATGATTTTGATATTACCAAGAAAATTGCCTCCAAATATTTGGCGGATGTTTTCGAAAAAAGTAGACCTGTTATTGAGCATAAGCGCAAGATTTATCCTGAAGAATCTCAGTGCGTGGCATTTGAAAATATTATAAAGGATATGAACAAATGAACATAAAACAAGCGAAAGAACAAATTAAAAACGCTATGACAGCGTATTTTACCAAGGACGAATACGGCAATTTTTGTATTCCGATTCACGAGCAACGTCCCGTATTTATGATGGGCCCTCCCGGTATTGGTAAAACTGCCATTATGGAGCAAATTGCAGCTGAACTTGGCGTTGGCTTGGTTTCATATTCAATGACACACCATACCCGCCAATCGGCACTCGGTTTGCCGTTTATCGTTAAAAAGACCTATGGCGACAAGGAGTATGACGTTTCGGAATACACCATGAGCGAAATCATCGCTTCGGTGTATGATATGATTGAATCAACGGGTAAAAGCGAAGGTATTTTATTCCTTGATGAAATCAACTGTGTTTCAGAGACACTTGCACCTGCCATGTTACAGTTTTTGCAATATAAAATCTTCGGCAGACATACTGTGCCCGAAGGTTGGATTGTTGTAACCGCAGGCAATCCGCCCGAATATAACAATTCCGTTCGTGAGTTTGACATTGTAACATGGGATCGACTTAAGAGAATTGATGTTGAACCCGATTTTGCTGTGTGGAAAGAGTATGCCTATAAAAGGGGCGTTCATGCGTCAATTATTACTTATCTTGATATCAAGAAGGGTGATTTTTATAAAATTGAAACCACAGTCGACGGTAAAAGCTTTGTTACGGCACGTGGTTGGTCGGATCTCTCCGATATGATTATCCTTTATGAGAAAAACGGCATTACAGTTGACGAAAAACTGATTGCGCAGTATCTGCAAAACCGTAAGATCGCCAAAGATTTTGCCGTGTATTACGATTTGTTTAATAAGTATAAGTCGGATTATCAGGTGGATACCATTTTAAGTGGCACGGCAGATGAAAGTATAAAGCAACGAGCTAAAAACGGCAAGTTCGATGAACGTTTAGCGTTACTTGGACTTGTTTTGGATGCGATAACTGCTGAATTACGCGCCGTTTGCAACAAAGAGCAAATTCAAACCGAGTTATTATCAGCACTTAAAACTGTAAAAATGGGACTGGCTCTCTCCACCGCAAAACCGCTTGAAATTCTTGAAAAACAAATCAAATCCAAGCAGGATGAAATCACCAAAGGTCTTAAAGCATCTTCTGTTTCAAAAGATAAGCATCAATCACTACTTGCTTGTGTTGCCGCATTAGAATTTGAACTTGACCTGCTAAAAAAAGAAACGTTCACCGACAACAACGGCGCGTTTATGCTGCTGAAAGCTGATTTTGATGCACGCACAAAAGAACTCAAAAAGGCTGCTGAAAAAGCGGGGGAAAAGTTATCCAATGTCTTTAAGTTCTGCGAAGAAGTGTTTGAGGAAGGTCAGGAGATTCTGATTCTCGTAACCGAACTTACCATTAGTTACTACGGCGCACACTTTATCAGTCGCTATGGCTGCAAGGAGTATTTTAACCATAACAAAGAACTGCTTTTTTATGAACGGCAAAAGGAAATCATCCAAGAACTTGAAAATTTGGATTTATAAGAGTAAGTCTCGGCATGTGTTATATATAAGTGGTGATTTTTCGACCGATTTGCGATACTATTTTGATACTGAAATATGTAGAGCCTATAGAATCAAAACGTTTGCACGACTATAAACCCCGAAATTTAGGTTCAAAACAACTTGCTTTTTTCAGTATTATTTGAATTTAAGCGAGTGGGAATAATTGTAGTTGTCTCCGATTACAAACATCTCAAAAACGAGTGGTGGGCGGTGCCTGCTGCTCGTTTTTTTGATGTTGTGCGGACATTGACAAAGCAAGGCGGAAAAGGTACAATAGACGCAAAAGAGGCAGTGGTTGCCTACTTTTTCGTTCATACAGATCGTATGGAGTTATTAAGAGGGAAACGATATGAAGAATAAAGTGAATCCGACACTTTTATTGATCGTGTCGATGCTGGTGTTCGGTACGCTCGGATTATTCGTGCGATATATTCCGTTGCCGTCCGGAGAACTGGCACTATACCGTGCTTTGAGTGCGATGGTGTTGCTGACGGGGTATCTGTTAATTACCCGCGAGGGATTCGGCATCGGTGCGATGCGCAAGGAGCTTTTATTGCTGCTGGTGTCGGGAGCGGCAATGGGTTTTAACTGGATCTTACTGTTTGAGGCGTATCGCTATACCACGATCTCGGTGGCGACGCTGAGCTATTATTTTGCGCCGGTAATCGTGACGGTGCTCAGTCCGTTGCTGTTCCGCGAAAAAATGACGGCGAAGCAGGTAGTCTGCTTTGCACTGGCGACGGTAGGATTGATACTGGTGGTGCTGGGTGCGCCGGAAGAGGGCGGCAACAACCGTCACTTGATCGGCATCGCGTTCGGACTGGGTGCGGCGGTGCTGTATGCTACGGTGATCTTGCTGAACAAGACCATCAAAAGCGTGGCGGGTATCAAGCGTACGTTTTGGCAGTTTGTTGCCGCGACGGTGGTGCTTATTCCTTACGTGTTGTGTACCGGCGGGGTGACGGTCGGTCATTTGGATATTACCGGCCGGTGGATGCTGGTGGTTGTCGGTGTTGTGCATACCGGCATTACGTATTGTATGTATTTCTCCTCCGTCAAGGAGTTGTCCGGACATAAGATCGCGTTACTCAGTTACATTGATCCGCTGACGGCGATCGTGCTGTCGATGACGGTGCTTACCGAGCCGGTTATGCCGTGGCAGCTTGTCGGCGGCGGTATGATCTTGTTGTTTACGCTGGTTAGCGAAATACCGACAAAAAGCCCTCGAAGATAACATCTTCGAGGGCTTTTAGCGTTTAAGTCTTTATACCGTAAAATCGAGGCATGCGCGTGTGGCGGTAAAGGGGCGAACGTACGTGTCGGCGACTGCTACGTGATCGGGGTGGATGGCGTAGCCTTTGAGCGCCTCTTCGCTTTCAAAGGACGAATCCAGCATAACGTCGACGTTGGAAGAATCCAATTTGTCGATATAGACCTTGATCTCTAACAGACCGGGAATGTTGCCGGCGAGTGCTTCCAAATGCGTTTTAATGTTGGCTTTGACGGCAGTTGCCTCTGCCTCGGGCATGTCTTTGAGTTTCCACAAAATAACGTGTTTAACCATTTTCATAATCTCCTTTACAGTAATTGTATAATCCATTCGACGACGAGCACAACCCCGCAGCACGACACGGCAACCGTGAACAAGTTACCGCCAAACCACGCGATCACGATGCCTGCCAAAAGCGCCAGAGCGCCTGCGACGGGGTATTGCGTGGCTTCCATAATGGCGGGGAAGGTCATAATTGCCAAGGTGACGTAGGGGACATAATACAAAAACGAACGGATAAACCGATTGCGGATCGGTTTTTTGATTAGTGTCAGCGGCAGGACGCGCACCGCATAGGTGGCGAGTGCCATAACGGCGATAAAGATCCAGTTCACGGTGTATCCGCCTCCTTTCGCGGGAACAGCAGTGCTGCCGCGGAGGATAACACGATGGTGAGCAGGATGATACGCATACCACTTGACAGATCGCAAATGAGCGGCAGATGCTCGGCAGCATAGCTTGCCGCGAAGCAAACGGCGATCAAGCCCAAAATAACTTTATCCTTGCGTGCGGGGGGAACGAAGATCGCGATGAACATACCGTACAGAGCGACACCGAGGGCACTGGTAAGCCAAAGCGGCAGGATACCGCCTACGATAGTGCCGAGCGCGGTGCCGAACGACCAACCGGGGACGGCGACGACGAACGCGCCGTACGAGTAATACGGATTGACGGTGCCGGGGCGCGCAATCGCGATGCCGAACAGCTCGTCGGTAAGGTGAAAGGCAAGTAAAAAGCGATGTCCAAACGGCATTTCGGGATCGATACGCTGGCTCATCGCGCAACTCATCAGCAAATAACGTGCGTTGATAATGAGTGTGACCAGCGCGATCTCTAAAATGGTCGTACCTGCCGCGATGAGAGAGAAAACCGCGTATTCGCCGGTGGAGGTGGTGCAAAACCAGCTTGCCATCAAGCCCTGAAACCACGAAAGGCCGGCGCCTTGAACGGCGACACCGAGCGAAAAGGAAACGGCAAAGTAACCGAGTCCGATCGGGACACCGTCACGCAAGCCCATTTGAAACGCTCGCTTATTATGCGGCGTATTGTATACGTATTGACTGTTTTTCATCTTAATCCCTGCATTTTTCAAAAACTAAAAAACAGTATACCATAAGACAATCAAAGGTGCAATGCTTAAACAAAAAATTGCATTATGTTGAAAAACGATGTATACTGGTTTTCGGAAAGTCGGTGAAACTATGAGCAAAAGAAAAGCCTTACGGTACGCTTTCCCGAAAACGCTGCCGATTCTGGCGGGATTCGGATTTTTGGGGATGTCGTACGGCGTGTATATGAGTACGGCGGGATTTCCGTTTTGGATGCCGCTTTTAATCAGTGTGGCCGTGTTTGGCGGATCGTTGCAGTTCGTGATGGTGACGATGTTGCTCAGTGCGTTTTCTCCCCTTTCCGCGTTTTGTATGGCGCTGATGATTCAGGCGCGGCACGTGTTTTACGGTTTGTCCATGTTGGAAAAATACAAAGGGATGGGGCACAAAAAGCCGTATTTGATTTTCGGTATGTGCGACGAATCGTTTTCGATCAATTCGTCGACTGCGCTGCCCGATGACGTCGATCGCGGGTGGTTTTATCTGTTTGTTACGCTGCTCAATCAGTCGTATTGGGTGGCGGGTACGGCGCTTGGCGCCGTGCTGGGAGCGGTGATCCCGTTTTCAACCGAGGGGATCGATTTCGTGATGACGGCGATGTTTGCAGTGATCTTTTTGGAGCAATGGCTTAAGGAAAAGCACCACGCGGCATCGGTGATCGGTGTGGTGTCGTCGGTGGCGTGTTTGCTGTTGTTTGGCGCGGAGTCGTTCATTATTCCTACGATGCTGTGTATGTTGGTGTTGCTTGCGGCGTTTCGTCGCCCGATCGGGAAAGCGGGTGGTGACGTATGACGCTGACGGAACAGTTGTTGACGGTGGGGTTATGTGTTGCCGCGACGCTTATTACGCGATTCGCGCCGTTTTTGGTGTTTTCTCCGAAACGCAAGACGCCTGCCTTTGTCTTGTATCTCGGGAAAGCCTTGCCGCCGGCTTTGTTCGGTATGCTGGTGGTGTATTGCCTTAAATCGGTGGATATTCTCGGTGGGGCGCACGGGTTACCGGAGTTGATAGCGCTTATCGTGGTAGTGTTGTTGCACTTATGGAAACGGCAACTCTTATTGTCGGTTGTCGGTGGGACGGTATGCTATATGTTGCTCGTGCAACTGGTGTTTTAATTTTCTTAAAAAATTTGCAGGTTGAGTGTAGTTTTTCTTGCATTTTAGTACAAAATAGAGTATAGTAAATAACGGTTTTGAAATTCACAAAAAGGGAAGAGGCTTTTGTATGGAAAAGGAAAGAAGAGTTGGTACGGTATCGCGCGGTATTCGCTGCCCCATTATTCGTGAGGGTGACGATCTGGCGGGAATCGTAGCAGATAGCGTGTTGCAGGCTGCCGAGGCAGAGGGCTTCGAACTGCGTGATCGCGATGTCATTTCCATTACGGAATCCATTGTTGCCCGTGCGCAGGGAAACTACGCGTCCGTTGATGCGATTGCAGAGGACGTGCGTACAAAACTCGGCGGCGGTACGGTGGGCGTTATTTTCCCGATTTTGTCGCGTAACCGTTTCGCGATCTGCTTGCGCGGTATTGCGAAAGGCGCCAAAAAGATCGTGCTGATGCTCAGCTATCCGTCCGATGAGGTGGGTAACGAACTGATCAGCATTGATAAGATCGACGAGGCGGGTGTGAATCCGTATTCGGACGTGCTGACTTTGGAAAAATACCGCGAGCTGTTCGGTGTGAACAAGCACGAGTTTACCGGCGTGGATTACGTTGACTATTACGCTGAACTTATCCGCGATTGCGGTGCCGAGGTGGAGATCGTGTTCGCTAATCAGGCGAAGACCATTCTCAACTACACCGATTGCGTGCTGAACTGTGATATTCACACTCGCGCACGTACCAAGCGTATCCTCAAAGCAAACGGCGCGAAAGTTGTTTGCGGTTTGGATGATATTCTGACGGCGCCCGTGAACGGTAGCGGTTGCAACGAAAAATACGGTCTGCTTGGTTCAAACAAGTCTACCGAAGAGTCTGTTAAGTTGTTCCCGCGCGAGTGCAAGGATTTTGTACTGGACGTGCAGGCGCGCATTTTGAAAGCGACCGGCAAGCACGTGGAAGTTATGGTATACGGTGACGGCGCATTTAAGGATCCGCAGGGCAAGATTTGGGAACTTGCCGATCCGATCGTATCGCCCGCGTTTACCGACGGCTTGATCGGTACGCCCAACGAGCTGAAACTCAAATATTTGGCAGATAACGATTACAAGGATCTGTCGGGTGAGGCGCTCAAAGAAGCGATTTCCAAGAGCATCAAAGAAAAAGATGGCAACTTGGTGGGTAATATGGCATCGCAAGGTACCACGCCTCGCCAGTTGACCGATCTCATCGGTTCGTTGTGTGACCTTACCAGCGGTTCCGGTGACAAGGGCACGCCCGTTGTGCTGGTGCAGGGATATTTTGATAACTACACCAACGCGTAATCATAAGCAAAATAAAGCCGCGGCATACATCGTATGCCGCGGCTTTTTGATTTGTCTTTATTTCATCAATTTGAAGAACTCACGCATAAAATACGGGAGGTCTTGCGGACGTCTTGACGTAACGAGATTGTCGCACACGACAACCGGTTCATCCTTGTAATTGGCACCGGCGTTCATCAGATCGTCTTTGATGCCGGGGTAGCAGGTGGCTTCCATACCGCCGAGAACCTTGGCGGAAATGAGAATCTGCTGCCCGTGGCAGATAGAAGCGATCGGCTTTTTCTGCTCGAACATTTCGCGGACCAAGCGGATAACGTCCGCGTTTTGACGGAGTTTCTCGGGGGCGGAGCCGCCGGGGAGAATTAAGCCGTCGTAGTCGGCACTGTTGACGTTGGCGACCGCGTGAGTGGCATCACACTCGAAGTGGTATTTGCATTTGACGGTTTTTTCGGTGAAGGAGGCGACGGTTGCACCGTAGCCCTCTTCCAACACGCGGTAATACGGATACAGAAGTTCCGAATCGTCACACATATCGGACGTGATGATGAGTACGTTTTTCATAGTCACACCTCATTGATTGTTTTTGGCATACCCGTACAAGCCGTACAGGGCGCAGGTGGCGGTATCATGCACCAAAGAATGCGGTAGTGCGGTGGCGCTTTCGAAGCCGTCTTTCATCAAATTAAACGATTTGGAGATCTGACCGCCGATGACCACTTCATCAAAGTGATCGTCGGTGCGTTTTTGTTCAAGACAGAGTCCCAAATAGCGACCGAAATCGTAAAACACATTCAAAAGCGCTTGATTGCCGCGCTTGGCTTCGTCTGCCATATCCTTGATGTTGGAGAACGTATACCCGCGATCGTTTGCCGCTTGCAACAGTGCGCGGGTGGATACGTAATCCTCTGAAATGCCATCTAAAAACGGCATATTCCACAAGGGGCTTGACGGGGTTTGTGCGGCATTCAACTGAATGATACCGTTTCGCACGTTGGCGTATCCCAAACCGGTGCCGAGCATTACGCACGCTGCGTCGCGGGTTTTGAGATGGGGTTTTTCTTCCAAAACACCAAGCGCAAAGGCGGTGGCATCGTTCATAAAACACACTTGCATTTGCGGCAGCTTTTCTGCGAGCAGGTCTTTTAAACTGATGCCGAAAAGCGTGTGCAACTTGTGTTTCATCAAGCTGGTGCCGGTGGCGTAGTCAAAGGGACCGGGGGTAGAAACGGCAAGGAAGTCCGGTTGGATCTCCTCGCAAAACGCCAGCAGACGTGCAACGATGCCGTCCTTGCCCTCTTCGTCTTTGACGGGGAATTGACCGAGGGTTTCTTTTCCGTCGCGGAACACGCCGTATTTTACGGCGGTTCCTCCGACGTCTAATGCCAGTATGTTCATCGGCTTATCTCTTTAACTGCGTTTTGTGAACGGTAACGACGCCGACACCGAGATTGCGGATGCGGTAGTTGCCGAAGTTTGCGGGAACGACCGTGATGTCGAGCGAATTCATATCGTAGTACAGTTCGGGGTTGTCGATGGATTCTACACGCACTTTCTCACCGTCGACAAGGGCGAGTACGTGGAACAGACCATCGGTGTTATCGTCGATCTCGTCCTCGAAAATGAGGTTGCGCAGCGAGAAGTACAGCAAGTCGTGTTCACCGACGATGATTTCTTTCGCTGTGCCGTTTTCACGTACCAGACCGCCGTGGTTGACGAGGTTTTCGTTAACCCATTTGGCATCGCGTTCCTTACGGATAACGTCCTTGCCCATCTTCATATGGATCGGGCGGGGCAGACCGGTCTGCGGATCGGTACGCTGATAGTCGTACAGTTTGTAGGTGTAGGAGCCAACGGTCAAACTACCGATCTCCAAAATAACCTGATTGCGTCCCGAAGCGTGAATGGTGCCCGCGGGGATCATCACCTGTGTGCCGGGGACGGAGTCCACGGCGTTGATGTATTTTTGATAGTCGATGAGTTCGTGGGTGGTCTGTGCGCGATCCGCCAGTTCCATAAACTCGTCACCGCTGTTCTCGTCAGCAAAGCCAAGGTAGGTTTTTGCCTGATGACCTGCGCGGACAACGTAATAGCTTTCATCCTGACGACCAAATTCGCCGTGGTTGCTGATGACGTAGTCGGCGTGGGGGTGGCACTGGATGGACATATTGCCCGAGGAGTGGAAGGTGTCGTCGTAGTTGAAACGGACGGGGAAATAGCCGCCAAACTCGGTGTAAGCTTTGTGACCGAGCAGTTTCTCACCCATTGCCTGTACGAAGGTGAAGAACGGCACCTCGAACTCACCCGCTTCGTCCAGCATAGCGACCAGCGATACTTCCAGCGGGATCATATCAAAGATCCACGCGCAGTTGCGCATTTCTTTCGGCAAGTTTCTGAGTTTGTGGATGTAGAATCCGCCCCACACGCCTTCGAGATACACGGGGCGGCAACGGAACGGACGTCTGTTCAGTTCTTCAAACAGCTCCATCACGCTGCCGAACGGCAACATTTTCATCTGAGTCGGTTCGTCTGCGGTGATATAGTAATCGAGTTTTTTAGTTCTCATCAATCCCCAGCGCTGCTCCATCGCGGTTTCAAAATCCACGTAATAGTTGCGGCGCATCATCAGACCGTAGGGCAGTTCCTCGGTCAGACCGATGTTGCGGTTTTTACCGTTTTTGCAGTTGAGTACCGACGTTCTGGGGGTGACGTCGATCCAGATACGCATATCGTATTCGTCCTGCAACTCCTCGGACAACGAGCCTTTGCCGTACACGAGGACTTTGCCGCCGTTTTTGATGCGGGCTTTCAGTTGCTCGACTTTTTCGGCATCTTGCAGACCTTTATAGCCTTCACGATAACGTCTGCCGTACAGCAACACGGGATCGACCTCGCGGTCTTCGGGAAGGAACGGCTCGACTTTTTTCGTGATGACCTCGCTCGGCAGCATCACCGAAGCGGCATCGATAAACTCAATACCGGTGCGGGCAAGCTGCTGCTTGAGCACGTTGATGAGCATCTCGTACTCGGCGCCGGGATAGGCGTCGATACCGATGCTGTTGGCGGTTTCAAAGAATTTAGCAATTTTTTTGGCAACGTTCAAAATGCCGCTGACCAGATTCTCTTTCACCGACGAGGGGATCTCCACGGTGTTGACCGCATGCGGATCGGCATACGGGAACGGGTGAAACATAAAACTCATATTTTATACACTCCTTTTTGTGTTCTAACCACATTATATTTGTAAAAACACGATTCGTAAAGGGGGTATATTGACAAATAATAGGAGTATTTTGACATTTTCGCATTTTTGGTATACAATACGTGTGAGGTGAGGGGATGGATTTTCACATTTTGGAATGTAAACACTTCGTAGCACCGTCGGCGACATCCGTTATCAAGCGCACCGTTTGCAATCACGAATTGGATTATTACGTAAAAGGAGAACGCACGCTGTACGTTGACGGGGTGGCGCACACGGTCAAGGACGGGTGTGTATGTTTTCGCCGTCCCGGGCAAGAGGTATACAGTTTTGGTGACTATAACTGCTATATTATTACGCTGGATTTTTCCAAAGAAACGCCGATCGCGAATTACAGCCGCAACAAGGCGACCGTTATTGAGCCGATTTCTGAAAATGAGATGATCCGGGCAATCCCGACGGTGTTATCGGTGCGCCGCTCGAAGGAACTGTTGCCGTTGATTTCCGCACTTTCCAAGCAATCTGATAAAAACGCGTCGGCGTCGCATATGCTGCTTCGAGAGATTTTCTATTTGCTTAATGCGGATATTTGTCATCGATATTATGAGGAACACAACGCGACAACGGCGATCGACGAAGTGTTTGAATATATCAATAAGCATTATCAGGAAAAGCCGTCGCTTAACGAGTTGGCGGCGCTGTCATATATGGATAAAAGCTATTTGTGCCGTGCGTTCAAAAAACGGTTTGGGCAATCACCGATCGAGGCGGTGATCCGTTTACGTTTAAATCACGCGCGAGACCTGTTGCTCAACACCGATATGACGGTGAAAGAGATCGCTATCGCTTGCGGATACAACGACACGTCGTTTTTTATCGCTCAGTACAAAAAAGCGTTTCAAAGCACCCCGAAAGAAGATCGAAAAACAAGTGAAGAATAAAAAAAGCACCCGTGACGGGTGCTTTTTTGTTGTTATTTCTTAAGGCGGATAGCGTAGCGTTTGCGCCAGCCGTCTTCGACCTCTTGGTCGACGGTTTCCCAATCGAGTCTGCCTTCGGCATTCAGCTGCCATACCAAGTCGTATGCCAGACGCGCTTTTTGCGTATAGGTGTAGCCGCCGGGCCACAGGTCGGCAAGGTCACCCAGTCTGCCCTCTAAACTATCGAAAATCACCGGCGCTTCATCGGATTGGAGCAGGGACTCGAGATATTCGTAGCTCTTGCGATAGATGGCGGGGGTCAGTTCGCTGACGGGTTCTACGTCGATTTTGTAAGGGCTGATCTCAATACCGTTTTGCGATACCGCTACGCTGTGGAACAGCGGCAGGTCGAACGCTTTGGCGGCGAGGTCTTCGGGATACGCAAAGCGGGTGGTGGCGATATAACTTTCGCCGTTTTCCATCACGGCGGTCATAGCGCGGGTGGTGCGCAGCAGATGAATGTGATCGGGATCTTCTTCGGTGATAAAGACCGATACGTTATCGCCGTACATTCTGGTGCTGGTGATCGCCATCGCTTCGGCGGGGGTTTTGCCTTGCTTGAGGTAATAATCCACCAAATGCACGCGTACCTCGGCGGGGGTAATATAGTTGCCGTTTGCAAGCATCGGGCTTTCGTTCTTGGGATTTTCCGTTTCGTGCAGATACGTAACGCCGTTGTCTTTCAAGAAATTGGCGGCTTCGTCCCACATAGGGCTGTATTTCGAGCGGGGGGTGTAGCCGTTGGTAATGAGCGCGGTGCGACCGTCCATCGACAAAAACGGGTGGAACGGTTTTTCGGGATCACCGCCGGCGGGGCGGGTGTGTGCGATGCCGATGGTGCCGGGCAGGCTCAATACGTCGGTTTCACGGATCAAGGTGTCGACGTCGCCGATCGCCTTGCGGTAATACAGTTTACCTTCGTGAATGGTGGCGACACCGGTGCTCATAGCACCGTCAAAATACTGTTGGCGGCGCAGCATCTCGAGCAACAAGGGGGCTGCCTGCTGATTTCCTGCGTATCCTGCGATATTACACATATCATTCACTCCTTGAGAAAATTTGTTGTTTGAATTTTTCGACCGAACGCAGCACAAAGCGGAATACCACGGTGATGATGAGCATAAGTGCGGCGAAGGCGATCAATATCGGTCTATATGAGCCCGTTATATCAAAACACACGTTGACGAGCGGCGCGCCGAGCGCGTAACCCACGTAGTTGATGGCGGCAAAGATACCTAAAATTTTATCGTAGGCGATCATGCCGAAGAAGTTGTTGACGAGCAATGGCACCAACAACGTTTCGAGGGGGAGTGCGACCGCATACAGAATGGCAAAAGCGATGGTCAGCGCAATACCGATGGTAGAAGAATCGGTAAATGCCAAGCATAAAAAGGCGGCAATGGCGGCAGTTTGACACATTGTCATCACGACTGACAGACCAAAACGGTCGTACATCCAGCCCGTTAAGATCTTGCTGGCGGTCATAGCGAGGGAACTGATACTGACGATAGCGGCGATAAACTGCGGTGTTAAGCCGACGTCCTGTAAATGCGCGGCATAGGCACCCAAAATGCCTTGCAGACATAAGCCTGTCAGCAAGAC
This sequence comes from Acutalibacteraceae bacterium, assembly GCA_045630765.1. Taxonomy (GTDB): domain Bacteria; phylum Bacillota; class Clostridia; order Oscillospirales; family Acutalibacteraceae; genus RGIG3009. Next base: position 14,730 of record JAZQTM010000034.1, read on the forward strand.
GATGATAGCGCTGATATAAAAGTACGATTTATGGCGAACTTGTGCAAACGGAACGCCGATATACACGTCCGGTTGTTTTTTGAGTTTGGTGGTGGCGGCGGGTGTCGCTAACGGCTCGGAGGGATCTTTAAGCACCGCGACCACGGCGATACCCGTGACGACCAATATGGCGACGACCAACAAGTAAGAGTTTCGATAACCGAACGGGTTGCCCGGTTCGTTGATGAGCGGGGTAGCGATGAGTGATGCGACGGTGGCACCAATGCCGTTTGCCGCGAATACGATGCCGGTGTATTTGCCGATGTCTTTTACAAACCAACGGCGAATGACGGCGCTTGCCATAGTGGTCGTGGTAAACGAAAGACCGATACCGAGCAGGGCGCCGCCGATGCAAAAGGTGACGATATCCTTCGCGTAGGCGTAAAGCAAGATAGACGCGATGGTTGTCACGAAGCCGATGGCAACCAGTTTTCGGGTGCCGAGGCGCGCAAGCAATATGCCGAAGAACAGGTTTGCGACGGCGGATGCCACGTAGCGGCTGCTGTCGTTAAACGAAAACAGTCCGCGCGGGATGCCGACGGCTTCGGTGATGGCGGTGAGGTAAAGACCTTTGTTGCTGCTGCAAAAGCCCAAGCAGACGAACACCATCAAAAACAAGGCGCCGACAATCAGCCATTTATAGTCTAATTTCGTACGTTTTTCCATAAAAAAGACCTCCTAACGAGGCGGTGCGAGTGGCAACTTGTTATAAACTTGTTATATGATACCAAACACAATGGCATTTGTCAATGAATTGATTGACGGGTAGTATAAAATATGCTATGATGCCCTTTGTTGCGGAAAGGCAGGTTTAGTATGAAAAAACGTGTGTTTTATATGGAGATCGCGTACGTGCTGGCGCTCATAATTATGGCGTTCGCCGCCGCTTTTACCGAAAAGGCTGATTTTGGTATGTCGATGGTGGTGGCACCTGCGTATATTCTGCATCTGAAGGTGTCGGAAGTGTTGCCGTGGTTTAGTTTCGGTGTAGCTGAATACGTATTTCAAGGGTTGTTGGTGCTGGTGACGATTGCCGTTATGCGGCGATTCAAACTTTCCTACTTACTTTCTTTCGTGACCGCTATCATTTACGGCACCTTGTTGGATGGCGCGATGGCGACGATCGCGGCATTGCCCGACGAAACGCTTTTTATACGGGTAGTGTGGTACGTAATCGGGACGGTGTTGTGTTCGTTTGCGGTGTCGTTGTTTTTTCATACGTACTTATCGCCCGAAGTTTACGAGTTGATCGTTAAAGAGGTTGCCGCCAAATTCGGATGGAATATCAATAAAGTCAAGACCGCGTACGATTGCTTGAGCACGGTGCTGGGCGTGGTATTGTCGTTTTGCTTTTTTGGATTTGGCGTGTTTGAGGGCGTGAAAGGCGGTACCGTTTTGTGTGCGCTCATCAACGGCTTTTTGATCGGTCGATTTACCAAGTTGTTGGAACGGGCTTTTGAGTTCCGCAATCGGTTTGCATGGGAGAAATATTTCCGGTAGAGGTTTTTATGCGTATTCAATTATCGGATCATTTTACATATAAAAAACTGTTGCGGTTTACCTTGCCGTCCATCGTGATGTTGATTTTCACATCGGTGTACGGTGTGGTAGACGGCTTTTTTGTGTCCAATTTTGTAGGGAAAACGCCGTTCGCTGCTGTGAATTTTATTTTTCCGTTATTGATGGTATTCGGTGCGATCGGATCGATGTTCGGTGCGGGCGGCAGTGCCTTGATTGCAAAAACCATCGGTGAGGGAGATCTTGCCAAGGCAAAACGCCTGTTTTCGTTGTTTGTGTACTTATCGGCAGGGATCGGTGCGGCGATCGCGGTTATCGGGTTTTGGTGTATTCGCCCGATCGCTGCGTGGTTGGGTGCCGAGGGCGCTATGCTGAACGATTGTGTGCTCTATGGACGCGTTTTACTGCTTGCGTTGCCCGCGCAAATGTTACAATTTGAATTTCAAAGTTTTTTTGTGACGGCGGAAAAGCCGGAACTCGGATTATACGTCACGGTGGCAGCCGGTGTTACCAATATTGTGTTAGATGCTTTGTTGGTGGCGGTTTTTTCGTTAGGGTTATCGGGAGCGGCTGCGGCAACGGCGATTAGTCAGTGTGTTGGCGGGGTGGTGCCGCTTTTGTATTTTGCGCGCCGCAACGACAGTTTGTTGCAATTGACAAAGACGCGGTACGACGGTACGGCAGTGCTGAAAGCTGCGGGAAACGGATCGTCGGAATTTTTGTCGACCGTTTCCATGTCGGTCGTCAGTATGCTGTATAACGCGCAACTGATACAGTATGCGGGAGAAAACGGCGTGGCGGCATACGGTACGATGATGTACGTCAGTTTTGTCTTTGTGTCGATTTTCATCGGTTATTCGGTCGGTACGGCACCTATCATCGGGTATCATTACGGTGCCGGAAATCGTGACGAGCTTCACAACATTCTAACGAAAAGTTTGGTGCTTGTCGGTGTCGCGTCGGTGGGGATGCTTATCCTTTCAGAGGCGTTGGCGCGGCCGTTGTCTTTGCTGTTTGTCGGATACGATCAAGTGTTGTTTGAGATGACGCTGAAAGGCTTTATTATTTTCTCGTTTTCGTTTGTCTTTTCGGGGTTGCCGATCTTTGGATCCTCTTTTTTCACGGCGCTCAACAACGGCGCGGTTTCGGCATTGATCTCGTTTTTGCGTACGATAGTCTTTCAAGTGGCGGCGGTGCTGTTGTTGCCGCTTATTTGGGGGTTGGACGGCATTTGGATCTCCATTGTGGTTGCCGAGGTGGCGGCAGCGGCGGTCGCGGTCGTTTGCCTTTTTGCCAATAAACGAAAATACGGATATTAAAAAAAGCGCCCGTTCGGGCGCTCTTTTTTATGATTTTGTTGCGGGTTCTTTTGCTTGCTTGACAGCCGTTTGGTACAGATATTCGGTTGCAAAGCCAAGCTTGGTTACCACGTTTTGTTTGGTGGGGTAGCAGTAGAAGGAATCGTTTTCGGTGGAGATGTCCCCACAGTCAAAGGGTTTAATATAGCAGTAATCGTATTCAACGTGCAGGCTGTTGGTCATTACCGGCGTGCGTTGAATGCGATAGTCTTTGCCGTTATAATGCCCCGTCAGGACAAAGCCGTTTTCGGGGTCGTGGGTGAGTTTCGCGTTACCGAGTTTCATAAACCGCCAGCAGCGCGGCAGAGAATACACCTCTACGTCGTCCTCGAAGGAATACTCGCCGTTTTCAATCTGTTGATGGACTTGCTCGCGTTCCCAGTCAAACCAATCCGGCACGTGAGAGAATTCGGTTTCGCCCGAAAGTGCCGACAGTGTACCGTCCTCGTTTAAGTTCCAGCGTTTGCCGCATTCGGTACAAAAAATCTCCGTGCCCTTGGATGCCATTTTAGATTCCGTCATACAATGCGGACACTGATACAGCACTTTATGCAGGCCTTCCGCGCGGAACGGCTCGGTGATGAGGATGCCGTTCTCTTTTTGATACCGATAATCGTCATACGCGAGGGCTTCACGCACGACCGCATTGATCTCCTCGGCAGACATCGATTTGACCTGCTCGGCGGTGAGAATTTGTGTCATCGTGGTGTGCAGCGGCACCTTGCGTTTTTTGCGGAAATTCCAGAACGGTGAATGCAGATGATTGCCGTGATGCACAACCGCGACTACCGGCACCTTGTTCATACGAATCAGCTTGCCGAGCGATTCTGGCATATACGACAGCGTACCGCACGGCGAGTACCGCGCTTCGGGGTACATAGACAAAATATCACCGCGTTTGAGCACGCGGTTGATGGATTTGATAAGATGCAGATCCATCGTGAATTTGCGTGTGCAGATCGCGCCGATGAGTTCCAGCAAAAACGGACGGCGGTAATAGCCGTCGATGCTGACGACGTTGCTGACGCGGTGCGGGAACGTACCCATTGCCGCGAGTTCAAAGTCGATAAAATACATATGGTTACTGAGCATCATATACGGCGGTTTCAAGCCGTCCATATTGATCTTTTCAACTTTATAGCGTTTGCCGATCAGAATGAATTTGCACAACAGCCAGATCAGATACGTGATGATTTTCGGCTGCCGAATGGGATATTTCGCGGTGTTATACCGCTTTTTGTTTTTATAATTGACGTCAATATTCATAAAACTCCTCCAACCCTCTGTGCCCAGTGTACTGGATGCCACGACAAAAATCAAGAAAAATCGATTTCCAATTCTTGAATTACCGATATAAGGGTGCTACAATACCCTTGAATGGAGAGGATACGATGGTGCTTGTGTGGATCGCACTCGGCGTGATTGCCGTTATCTTACTGATAGCGTTCGTGTGTTTCTATATGGCGTTTTTTGTTCCGAAGCGGGAGGCGTTTAACGAGGAATATCCCATCCCGCCGGGGCAAGAATACGAGCCGCATCGCGAGACGATGGTCGCGTGGATGAAAGAGGTGCGTACGCTGACGTTTGAGGCAGTCAGCATTACCTCGTTTGACGGCTTGAAGCTGTGCGGAAAATATTATGAATACGCGCCCGGTGCACCGATCGAGTTGATGTTTCACGGCTATCGTGGATCGGCGGAACGCGATCTGTGCGGCGGTGTACAGCGCAGTTTTGCGCTTGGTCGCAGTGTGTTGATTGTGGATCAACGGGCGAGTGGACAGAGCGAAGGACGCGTTATCACGTTTGGCGTGTATGAGAGCCGCGATTGCCTATCGTGGGTAGACTTTATGCTTCGCCGTTTCGGCGACGACGTGCAGATCATTTTGACGGGTATTTCGATGGGTGCCGCTACCGTGATGATGGCGGCGGGTAAACCGCTTCCGCCGAACGTAAAGGGTGTGTTGGCGGATTGCGGATACACCTCTGCGAAAGAGATCATTAAAAAGGTTATTCGCGATATGAAATTGCCCGAGTCGCTTCTCTACCCGTTTGTCAAACTCGGTGCGCGCTTGTACGGCGGATTCGACTTGGAAGAAACGCCACCCGTTGAGGCAATGAAAACTTGCTCGTTGCCCGTCATCTTTTTCCACGGTGATGACGACGCGTACGTGCCGTGCGAGATGAGTCGGGTGAATTTTGAAGCGTGCAATGCGGAAAAGAAATTAGTGATCACCCCCCACGCGGGGCACGGACTTAGTTATATCCTGGACGGAGAAGGGTATATCAACGCCTTACAAGAATTCACGTTCGGACTATAAAAAACGCCGATGAGGAACAATCCTCATCGGCGTTTTTGCCATTATTCTTTGAACGTGATAAAGCGGTAACTGTCCAAAATCTGAAAGAATTTGGCGAGCCGCTCATACAGCGGATGTGCCGCTTCACCAAAATGCTCGTCAACGGCTTTCCCAAAATCGAAGATGCTCGTTTCACCGTCGATCAGCGGCCAGATAAAACTGCCGTGTTCATCCAAGTGGATGTAGGTGATCTTCGGTTTTTTGAGGAGCTTTTGGGCGATGCGATTGACAACGCCCTTGTTTTCGATCTCCAGTGTGACGATGCCCGCTTCATCGGTTGACCAACCGATGTCGGGGTGACGAACGGGCACTTTATCCAAATAATTTTCGAGCGTTACGTGTTTGCGTTTCATGCTTTACGATCCCGTTTCTTCCACACGGAGAAGGCGAGAACGGTCACGATGATGACCGCAAACAGCACCAGTCCGCCGATGTCGGATACTACCTGCGGGATACCGAGCATTGCAGAGAGGTTGATCGCTTTGTCCAAACCGAATACGGCGAATACCGCGAGCAGGATACCGACCAAGCCTTCGCCCGCGATCATACCTGAGCAGAACAGCACGCCGTCGTTGATAACAGCTGTTTTGGTTTCTTCATCTTTGTAACGGATCTTATCCAAGACAAGACGAAGCAAGCCGCCGACCATAATGCACGCATTGAGGTGTACCGGCAGATACACGCCGATGGCAAAGGGGAGTACCGGAATACCGAGCACTTCCACCAATACGGCGATGGCGACACCGATGAACACGAGGTTCCACGGCAAGTTGCGTTCCATAACACCTTCGGTGATGAGTTTCATCAAGCCGGCTTGCGGAGCGGGCAGTTCCGCCGAACCGAATTCCCAAGCGTTGGCAAGCAAGTACAACGTGCCGCCGATGGCAAAAGCGGAAGCGATAACACCGATGATTTCACCGATCTGTTGTTTGCGAGGAGTGGAGCCGAGCAAGAAACCGGTTTTCAAGTCTTGCGAGGTGTCGCCCGCGATGGCGCAAACGATGCAGATGATTGAGCCGATGGCAATAGCACTGGTCATACCTGCGATACCGGTTGCGCCGGTGAATTTGAGGATGAGGGTGGTGAACAGCAAGGTGGCGATTGCCATACCCGAAACAGGGTTGTTACTGCTGCCGACCAAGCCGACCATACGCGAAGAAACCGTAGCGAAGAAGAAGCCGAACAGCACCACGATAAAGGCGCCGATGAGGCTGACGGGGATTGCGGGGATCAGCCATACGAGCAACGTCAATACCACGATAGCGGGGATGACGATGAGCAAGCTCAAATCTTTTTCGGTGCGTTTGTCGGACGCGGCGCCCGCGCCGACCATGCTCTTGATCGCGCCGCTGAAGGTTTTGACGATGAGCGGCAAGGATTTGATGAGGCTGATGATACCGCCGGTTGCGAGTGCGCCCGCACCGATGTAGCGGATGTACGAACTCCAAATGGCGGAAGCGCCACCGTCTGCGAACATCTCACCGATGGTAGCAGTGCCGGGGTACATAACGATGCTTGAGCCGAATACGACGATCAGCGGAATAATAACAACCCAGCTGAGCAAGCCGCCCGCGAACATATACGAGGAAATGCGGGGACCGCAGATGTAACCAACGCTCATAACCGCGGGATAGATCTGTGTACCGATGGCACCCGCGAAGCCCTTGACGGCAACCGTGATTTCACCGGACACGGCTTTTAAACCGTCGATAATGAACTTAAACAGTGCCGCAAAGCCCATACCGGCAAACACGGTGGAGGCGTTCGAGCCGCCCTCTTCACCTGCCAACAGGACTTCCGCACACGCCGATCCTTCGGGGTACGGCAGAACGCCGTGCTCTTTCACAATGAGGGCGTTGCGAAGCGGTACCATAAAGAAGACACCGAGCAAGCCGCCGATCAGCGCGATCAAGGTGATCTCCAAAATGCCGGGGTTTTCACCTTTGCCCTCGGTTGCCCAGATGAACAGGGCGGGGAGGGTGAAGATGGCACCCGCTGCGAGCGATTCACCGGCAGAGCCGATGGTTTGCACGATGTTGCTTTCCAAAATCGAGTTTTTGCGCATCAACACGCGGATAACACCCATGGCGATAACCGCTGCGGGAATGGATGCCGATACTGTCATACCGACGCGCAATCCCAAATACGCGTTTGCTGCACCGAAAATAACCGCCAGCAGAATGCCGATCACAATGGATGTGACCGTGAGTTCGGGGGTGACTCGTTCTGCGGGGATATACGGCTTGAATTCTGTGTTCTTATCCATACTTCCTCCGTTCTGCCGTATCGCTTTGACGACAAGGCATTAAAATCTTGCTCATTATACCATAAAGATATATAAAAAAGCAACCGCTCTTTTTGCTTTTTGCAAAAGAGCGGTGTGGGTATATTATACGAGTTGTTTTTTTCTAAAGCGGACAGCCCAATACGTTTTGCCGTAGACGAGGATTTCGGCGAGTAAGCAGAGCGGCAAGGCTGCCAAAATATCCCAAGCGGAATGCTGTTTAATAAATACCGTAGATAAGCAGATGAGGATGACCGTCACGACGATGAAGAGTTTGAAAAGCCGCGATGCGTCTTTTTCTTTGAGCCAAACAGAGGCAATTCCCAGGGAGTAGGCAACGTGTAATGAGGGGCAAACACCGGTGTTGGTATCAATGGTATACAGGAAACCGACGATATCCGTACACACGTTATCGCGCGTGAATTCCAAAGGACGCAGATCCTGGCGGGTGGGGAATACGACAAAGATGATCAGCGCTACGAGTTGCGTAATCATAATGAAGATCTGTAAACGCTTGAAGCTGTCTACGTTGTAGAACAAGAAATAAAGCAGCGAGCCCGCAACGAGTATGTACCAAAACACATACGGAATGACGAACCATTCGCAAAAAGGAATCCAATCGTCTACTACCGAATGAACAGAAAAGCAGTTTTCGGCGGGGATGAAAATTTCGGTGGCAAAAAATAAGATGAAATACAGCACCCATCCCAGTAACAACAGCAGATGTGAAAACTGTGGGTCTTTGAATTTGGACAAGCGAAACTGTCGGTAATCAACGACCGGTTTTTTCATTCGGCAACCTCCTTTCGGTGCGATATCTATACTCTACCTCATAAATGTTAGGAAATTATGAATGAGGAGCAACATTCTCCGAGGATCTTAGGAATTGTTTGCGGTATTGAGCGGGTGTTTTACCGAAATGCGTTTTAAATGCTTTCATAAAGGCGGCTGAAGTGGCATAGCCGACACTTTCGGCTGTTTCTGAAACGGATTTTCCAAGAAGTAGCAGTCGCGCTGCCGATTGCATTTTTAAGGAAAACAGTTTTTCTCGGAAACTCATGCCGTATTGCTTTTTGATAATTCTTGAAAGTTGACGGGTGGACAAGTGCAGTTCTTCGGCAATTTCGCAAAGCGACAGATTGTTTGAAAGATCCTTGTAAAGGTAATTTTCAAGACGGAAGATTCGGCCGAGTTGGCTGTCGCGCGTGTTTTGGGGGCTGTTTCCCGAACAATACAGCAAAAACGAGAGTAATAGCGTGGCACAAAACGGACCGTTGTTTTCGTTGACGGGTTGCATAACGGACAGTAATTTCAGGCACGTTTCGTCGGGGGTGAAATTGTTGAAATCTTTAGAAGATAAAAAGGATAAAATTTGTTTTGCGGATTCGCTGTTTTCGGTGGATTTAACCGAGAAGCCCAAGCAAAAATGATCGGTTTTACTTAACTGCTCAGCAAAATGTGTCGCGTGCGGACAAACAATGCAAACGTCTCCGCGTTCTATGGTTTTCGTTCCGTTTTCCGATCGTAACAGAATGGGGGCGGTTTTGGCATAAAAAAATTCGTACAACGAGTGTTCGTGGAACGAGTCGCTCTTAGCGGAAGAAATGCTGTCGTTTCCGCTTTTTTCCGTGATTACCGTGAGGGTGAGTCCGAGCGCAGACAACTCGAACTCATGAATTTGTTGATTGCTCATACTATCACCAAAAACAGTTTAACAAAAGCATAGCTTTAAGTCAAACAAATATATCCCGACAGGACATATTTGTTTGAAAACGTCCCCGATGTGCCTATCAAATGTGAGCAATGGGTGATATGATAGTCCCAAAATGACCGGGAGGCGAGTGTGTGGTTTCTACTGCGAAAAACAAGGGGATTATGTTAGTCGTTTTTTGTTTAAAAACGATGGCGCTGTTGTGTGCAACGGGAACGTTCATGCAAGTGTTTTTATCAAGCGTCGGGTTTACCGGTAAAGAAATTTACACACAAACCTGCCTTGTGCAAGCCGCGAATTTTCTTTCCATATTTTTGTTTTCACGATTTGCCGACAAAGGGAATTTATTTCGGCGGTGTTTTGCGACTTGTTTTGCCGGCGGTCTGCTGTTTTTGGGGTATTTGCCCTTGTGTTTCCGAGAGGCGGCCTCACCTGTTTCGTTCGCATTGCTTTTGGGCGTCAGCTGTATTCAGGCAATCACAACAGGTCTTTACGTTGTTTGCGAATACAAACTCCCGTATTTCATCTATAAAGCAGCCGAGTATGGTCGGTTTCTTGCCGTTTGCGGGATTATTTCTTCTGTTATTTCTTTTGTGGCGGGTGCACTGGTAAGCGGTCTTTCGGAGACGTTTTCCTATTCACAAATCATGTTTGTGGCTTTTACCGTAGCGGCGGCTTTCCTTTGCCTGGCGGGTGTTTTGCAGTGTTACCTGACAAGAATTGATTGTGACGATGACAAAAAACAAGAAGACAAGAAAATTCCAACAACGGAAATGTTAAAACAACCGGTATTTTTCAAATTGATTATTCCGAATTTTTTGCGTGGGTTTGCCAGCGGTATCACCGCGGTATTCGCCGTTGTGGCTTCTGATTATCTTGGCTACAGTGAACAGTCCGTCACAATGATGGTATCGGCTCACGCTGTTGTCACACTGGCAGCTTGTGCCATTTTTGGTATCGCTGCTAAACGGATACCGTACCGGTTCATGGTGTTAATGGGTAGCCTGCTGTTTGTGCTGATGCCCATTTTGTTAATAGGCGGGCAACCGATCTTGTTCGTCATCGTAACATCGGTGATTATGTTTGGAAGAATTTGGATTGATTATGCTCTTCCGTCACTGCTTATATATGTTGTTCCGGTGGAAATCGCCGGCCCCTATCATGCGTACCGTATGTTTTTGACGAATGCAGGCTCGTTTGCGGCGACGGCGCTGGCAACGGTTTTATCAACCCCGGCAATTTTAATTTTGGCGATGATTGCCCAACTCGTGATGGGCGTTTGCGTTTTTTCGCTTCCCGTTATTCGCAAAGCGAAAATGACTTGTTAATGATCGCATGAACGAGGGCGGTGAAATCCATCGGTCCTGAATACAGTCCACCGGACTGTTTTCTTAACGGACCGCTTCGATCCCCTTCGGACAAAAAATAAAGACCACCCCGATTGGGGTGGTCTTTGTCTTTTTGGTGGACCCGAAGGTTTTTTGTACAGTGCGGTAGTTGTGATCTCGTCT
>JAZQTM010000035.1:0-11312 GCA_045630765.1 Acutalibacteraceae bacterium
AGCGCGGCAGCGGCGCCAGGCGGCAACCGGATCTTCGGCTGCCGTAATCGGACGACCGACCACGATGTAATCCGAGCCGATACGTTTCGCTTCGGCGGGAGTCATCACGCGTTTTTGATCGCCGATATCTCCGTCCGCAAAACGTACGCCGGGGGTAACGGTCAAGAAATCCGCACCGCAACGCTCGTGTACCTTGCCCGCCTCCAGCGGTGAGCAAACAACGCCGTCAAGACCCGCTTTTTTGGCGTTGGCAGCATAGTGCATCACGACCTCGTCGATCGGCTTTTGAATCAGCAAGTCATTTTCCATACTCTCTTGATCGGTGGAGGTGAGCTGCGTAACGGCAATCAACAACGGACGCGTGCCGTCTTCACGGGTCAAGCCCTCGATTGCCGCTTCCATCATACGCACGGTACCGGCCGCGTGCAGGTTGCACAGATCAACATCCAAGCGCGACAAAACCGACATCGATTTTTTAACGGTGTTCGGAATGTCGTGCAATTTCAGATCCAAAAAGATCTTATGGCCTCTTTTTTTGATTTCGCGCACAATCTGAGGACCTTCGGCATAAAACAGCTCCATACCGATCTTCACAAACGGTTTTCTGCCGGTAAACTTGTCTAAAAACGCGAAGACCTGCTCCGCACTCGCAAAATCGCACGCAACAATAACGTCCTTACCCATGATGTGCTCCTCCTATGATATCGTTCAAATTTTGAATACCGTATTTATCCATAACACGCGGTAATTCCTCGATGATTGTCTTACAGGCAAACGGATCGATCAGATTTGCCGCGCCTACTTCCACGGCGGTAGCACCCGCGAGCATCATTTCGATCACGTCCTCGGCGCTGCTGACACCGCCCATACCGACCACGGGAATATTCACTGCGGCGGCAACTTGATACACCATACGCACCGCTACGGGGAAAATGGCGCTGCCCGAAAAACCGCCCATTTTGTTGGCGATAACGGGTTTTTTGGTCTTTAAGTCAATGCGCATACCGAGCAAGGTGTTGATAAGGCTGATGCCGTCTGCACCCGCCGCCTCACACGCTTTGGCAATGGACACGATGTCGGTAACGTTCGGTGACAATTTGATAAGCAACGGTTTATCCGTCACCTTACGCACTGCCGCCGTAACCTCTGCCGCCGCTTCGGGCGACGTACCGAAACTCATACCGCCGCCGTGAACGTTGGGGCAACTGACGTTGACTTCAAACCAACCGATGTCCTCTTCCCCATTCAAACGTTCACAGGTATAGGCATAGTCCTCGATGGAAAAGCCACTGACGTTTGCCATGACTTTTTTATGGAAATGCTGCCGCATTTTGGGCAGTTCCTCGGTGATCACTTTATCCACGCCCGGGTTTTGCAAACCGACGGCGTTGATCATGCCCATCGGGCATTCCGCGATACGCGGGGTAGGATTACCGAAACGCGGTTCTTTGGTCGTTCCCTTGAACGAGAACGAGCCGAGCATATTGATATCGTACAGCTCCGCAAACTCGTAGCCGTAGCCGAACGTGCCGCTGGCGGGGATAATGGGGTTGTCCAGTTCAACCCCACACAGGTTGACGGTTAAGCGTCCCATAAGATCTCCTCCTTTTTGAGCACCGGCCCGTCCTTACAGATGCGTTTATAGCCGGTTACCGTTTTGCAGGAACAGCCCATACACGCACCGAAGCCGCAGCCCATACGTTCTTCAAAGCTGAACTGACCTTCGGTAACGGTGCTTTTATACACTGCTTTGAGCATCGGCTCGGGACCGCAGGTGAAGAAATAATCGTAAGTTGCGGGCAGCGCATCGGTGACAAAACCTTTAACACCGTACGAGCCGTCAACAGTGGTAACCGTGACGTTTGCGCCGAGCGCTTTGAATTCCTGCTCGTAGAACACTTCATCAGCGGTGTTAAAGCCCAACACCACCGAAACGGTCTTGCCCTGTGCGATCAGCGTTTTTGCCAGCATATACAGGGGCGGTACGCCGACACCGCCGCCGAGCAGCAGTGCGTGTTTTTCCGCTTTTTCGGTATCGTAGCCGTTGCCGAGGCCTGTTAAGATATCAAGCTGTGCTCCGGCGGACATCGCGCTCATCTGCTCGGTGCCTTTGCCGACAACTTTGTATACCAGCGTGAGCTTTCCGTCTTCGCAATCGCATACCGAGATGGGACGACGCAAAAACAACCCATCCAATTTAATATTCACAAACTGACCGGGGGCGGTGATTGCCTCCGTATCCCCACCGAGCACCATTCGATACACGGTGGAGGTGAGTGGCGCGTTTTCCAAGATGGTAAAAAGCGTTTGTTTCATGGTTATCTCCTTGTTATGCGATCTTTATTTTGCGTCGATGGTGGATACCTTGTTCGTGATTTCCTCCAACACATCCAACAAAATGCGAACCGTATCCAAAGACGAGAACAACGTAACGCCGTTCTCAACAGCACAACGACGGATCAAGATACCGTCATCATAATGCACACCGGACATAATCGCACGGGTGTTGATAACGTAGCTGACATAGCCGGAACGGATGGAATCGAAGATTTCTTCGCTTCCCTCCAGCAATTTTTTCAGCACACGGGTGCGAATGCCATTCTCTTTGAGGAAGTTCGCCGTTCCGACCGTGGCTTCGATGTTAAAGCCCATATCATAGAAACGTCTGACAAGCGGGAGCGCTTCTTCTTTGTCCTCGTCCGCTAACGTCACGATAACCGTGCCGTAGTTCTGCAGGTTCACACCGCCGGCAATCAGCGCTTTTTGCATCGCACGATGCAGTTTATCATCGTAACCGATCGCTTCACCGGTCGACTTCATCTCAGGTGACAAGTACGCATCCAAGCCTTTGATCTTATTGAACGAGAATACCGGAACCTTGACATAATAGCGTTCTTTCTCTTCGGGATACAGTTGGAAGATGCCTTGCTCTTTCAAGCTCTTGCCCAAAATGACCTCTGTTGCAATATCCGCCAAGCTGTAACCGGTGGCTTTGGACAGGAACGGAACCGTACGCGAAGAGCGCGGGTTGACCTCGATGATAAAGACGTTGTCATCTTTATCAACGATGAATTGGATGTTAAACAAACCAACAATGCCGATGCCGAGACCTAATTTCTTGGCATACTGTAAAATGGTGCCTTTGACTTTATCCGACACCGAGAACGTGGGATATACCGAGATGGAGTCACCGGAGTGAACACCGGTACGCTCTACCAGTTCCATGATACCGGGAACGAACACGTCGCAGCCGTCGCAAATGGCATCGACTTCCACTTCTTTACCCACGATGTACTTGTCAACGAGAACGGGTTTGTCTTCGTCGATTTCCACAGCGGTCTTCAAGTAGTGGCGCAAGTCCTCATCTTTGGCAACGATCTGCATAGCACGACCACCCAACACAAAGGACGGACGAACCAAAACGGGATAACCGATTTCATTTGCAGCGGCGATACCCTCTTCAATATTCGTGACTGCACGACCTTTGGGCTGAGGAATGTTCAATTCACGCAAGATCTTCTCGAAACTGCCGCGATCTTCTGCGCGTTCAATTGCCGCGCAATCGGTACCGATGATCTTGACACCGCGTTCCATAAGCGGCTCGGCAAGGTTGATTGCCGTTTGACCGCCGAGCGAGGCGATAACACCTTCGGGTTTTTCAAATTCGATGATGTTCATCACGTCTTCCACCGTCAGCGGCTCGAAGTAGAGCTTGTCCGCCGTGGTGTAGTCGGTGGACACCGTTTCGGGGTTGTTGTTGATGATAATGGCTTCATAGCCCGAATTTTTGATGGTGGTGTCGGCGTGGACGGTGGAATAGTCAAATTCCACGCCCTGACCGATACGGATCGGACCCGCGCCCAGCACGACGATCTTCTTTTTGTCGGTCAAAACGGAGGTGTTCTCCCCTTGATACGACGAGTAGAAATACGGGATATACGCACCGGTATGGCAGGTATCCACCATACGGTATACGGGGAACATACCTTGCGCTTTGCGCAGGTTATAAACCTCAAGCTCGCTCATATTCCAAAGTTTGGCAATATAGCGATCGCTGAAGCCCATCACTTTTGCGCTTTTCAAGACGGCAACGTCGCCGCGCGCCGCTTGGATCTCGGTTTCTTTTTTCACGATGCGCTCAATGGCTTCCAAGAAATACGCAGTAATGGCGGTTACCTCAAACAACTCCGCAACACTGACACCCAGACGGATGAGCTGAGCAATGGCGAAGACGTTATCGTCCTTGAACTCTTTGATATATGCAAGGAGTTCCTCTTTGGACATATTATCGAATTTCGGGAGGTGGAAATGGCAAGCGCCGATCTCCAACGAACGAACCGATTTGAGCAGGCATTCTTCCAACGTAGAACCGATACCCATAACCTCGCCTGTTGCTTTCATTTGCGTGCCGAGGGTGTTGGGAGCGGTAGCAAATTTATCAAACGGGAAACGCGGCAATTTGGCGATCACATAGTCAAGCGACGGCTCAAACGCTGCGTTGGTATTGGCAATCGCAATATCTTCCAAAGCCATACCGACGGCAATCTTCGCCGTCACGCGAGCAATCGGATAACCGCTGGCTTTGGATGCCAATGCCGAAGAACGGGATACGCGAGGATTGACCTCAATTAAATAATATTCGCCGGTTTCGGGATTCAAGGCAAATTGCACGTTGCAACCGCCTTCGATCTTGAGTTCACGAATCAAGCGAATAGCACTGTCGTTCAGTCGTGTCTCGTCTTCTTTGCTGAGTGTCATAATGGGAGCCACGACCAACGAGTCACCGGTGTGAACACCGACAGGGTCGATGTTTTCCATACCGCAGATGGTGATGGCGTGATCTTTCGAGTCACGCATAACCTCAAACTCAATTTCCTTATAGCCCTTAACGCTCTTTTCGATCAGTACCTGATGTACGGGCGAAAGCTTGAATGCGTTTAAGCCAACTTCCATCAGTTCTGCTTCGTTGTATGCAAAACCGCCGCCGGTACCGCCGAGGGTGAACGCGGGACGTAACACGACCGGATAACCGATCTCAGCCGCTGCTTTTTTTGCTTCTTCAAGCGAATAGGTGATTTGGGAGGGGATGGTCGGCTCGCCGATGGATTCGCACAGTTCTTTGAACAGTTCGCGATCCTCCGCACGCTCAATACTCTCACTGCTGGTGCCGAGCAATTCCACACCGCATTCTTTGAGCACGCCTTTCTTCTCGAGCTGCATAGCCAGGTTCAAGCCGGTCTGACCGCCGATACCGGGAACAATGGCATCGGGACGCTCATACCGCAAAATCTTCGCAATGTATTCCAGCGTCAGCGGCTCCATATACACCTTGTCAGCAATGGTGGTATCCGTCATAATGGTGGCGGGGTTGGAGTTACACAGAATAACCTCGTACCCTTCCTCTTTCAGTGCCAAGCACGCCTGCGTGCCGGCATAGTCGAACTCTGCTGCCTGACCGATCACGATCGGACCGGAGCCGATAATCAGAATTTTTTTGATGTCTGTTCTTTTAGCCATACTATCCTCTCCCAAACTTTTATCGTTGATACACAATTTTACCGTTACATACCGTCAGCGCGCATTCACCGTACAAGGTGTCACCCGCAAACGGAGTGGCTTTTCCCTGCGACAAGAAGTGCGCGGGGTCTACCGTGATCTCCTTTGACAGATCCCAGACCGAGAAATCCTCCCCAAGCGGGATCCCGAAACGTTTACGCGGGTTGTATACAAGCAGTTCCAGCAAACGTTCCATAGTTATCACACCCGGTTTGACCAGGTGAGTATACAAAATCGGGAATGCCGTTTCCAGTCCCACGATACCGAACGCGCTGCCGGAAAGCCCCTTTGCCTTTTCCTTGGCAGAATGAGGGGCGTGGTCGGTGGCGATCATATCGATCGTGCCGTCGCGGATTCCCTCAATAAGCCCTTGGCGGTCGCGCTTACTGCGCAACGGCGGGTTCATTTTGAAAGGGCCCTCTTCCTGTAAGCAGGAATCGTCCAGTACCAAGTAATGCGGACCCGTCTCACAAGTGACGTTCACGCCTCGCTTTTTGGCGTCACGGATCGCCTCAACACTTTCTGCCGCCGAAATGTGGCAGACGTGGTAGGCACAACCGATCTCCTCAGCTAATTTCAGATCGCGGAGAATGGGACCGTATTCACTTTCGGAGCAGATGCCTTTGTGACCGTGTGCCTTGGCATACTCGCCGTCGTGGATATAGCCGCCGTGCAGCAGCGAATTGTCTTCACAGTGCGCAACGATCAGTTTGCCGAGCGCTTTTGCCCGCTGCATAGCGTCGCGCATCATCGCTTCGTCCTGCACGCCCTTGCCGTCGTCCGAAAACGCGATCGCATACGGTGCGATACCCGACAGATCGGAGAGCGTTTCGCCTTTTTGCTCCACCGTGATGGAACCGTACGGGTACACGTGAATGCACGCATCGCGGTCAATGATTTGCTGTTGCAGCGCAATGCTGTCAACGGAATCCGGCACGGGGTTCAAATTCGGCATTGTGCAAACGGCGGTGTAACCGCCCGCCGCCGCCGCCTGACTACCCGTGGCAATCGTTTCTTTATAAGAAAATCCCGGCTCGCGAAAATGCACATGCACATCGCAAAAGCCGGGAAAAACAGCGTAACGAGGAGAATTGTAGACACTCAGATCGTCGGTCAAAAAGCGGACAGCAATACCGTCTGCGAAAGTCGGTTGTCCGAAAATTTTTGACTTCAGTTGTGCCATAATGCTTCTCCTTTACACAAAAAAAGCCTCGCCGCGACGGGCGGCAAGACGCAACAGAAAACAGATACGGTAACACCGCATCCGATTGGTTACAGTCTTGACGACCTCTCGGGATCGCTCTTAAAGATCTGATTTTTGAAATTATATCACGCAGTGCGTTTTTTGTCAACGGATTTTATGAAAAAATCCTACCGATCGCATCACTGCGATCGGTAGGATATACGTTACCCTTTTTTGCCCCAAACGGAGGGCGTGAGCGCAAACAAAATCGGGTAGATTTCCAAACGTCCGAAGAGCATCGCAAGGGACAGCACGATCTTGGAAAGACCGGTGTACGCCGCATAGTTTGACAGAGGACCAACCCCCGCCAAACCGGGACCGACGTTGTTAAAGCACGCAAAGGCGGCAGACAAATTCGTTTCCAATGAAAACGGCTCGAAAGACAAAATCAAGAAAACGGCCAGCAGTAGAATCATATACAAAGCGAAGTATGAGGATACGCCGCCGAGCGTTTGATCATCTACTGATTTTCCGCTTACCTGCACCACACCGACCGAACGCGGATGAAGCATCTTTTTGAGATCTCTACCCACAATCTTAAACAATAAGATCACGCGAGACACCTTGAGTCCTCCGGCGGTAGAACCGGCACAACCACCCACCATCATCAACAAAAACAAAATCGCCTTTGAGAGTTCCGGCCAAGCGGCAAAGTCCGTGGTGGAATATCCCGTGGTTGTAATGATGGAGGATACCTGGAAAGCGCTGTGGCGCAGCGTTTCCGAGAAGGTATCGTAAAGCGGTAATATGTTATGGGTGATAAGTCCCGTTGCCACAAGAACAATCGCCAGATAGCACCATAACTCCCCGCTTTTCAGCACCGGTTTGATGCGACGGAGAAGTAAGAAATAGTACAAGTTGAAGTTGACACCAAACAACAGCATAAAGATCGTGATAACCCACTGTAAATACGGTGAGTATCCCCCAACGCTGTCCGGTTTAATGCCAAAACCGCCGGTACCTGCGGTGCCGAATGCATGCACCACGCTATCGAACAGAGGCATATCGCCGCACAACAGGAAAACGACCTCAATTACCGTCAATGCCAAATAAATGAGATATAAAATTTTTGCCGTATCACGCAAGCGCGGTACAAGTTTACCGACGGTAGGTCCCGGCACTTCCGCGCGCAACGCGTGAATTGAACGACCTGATTCCGACGGCAGCACGGCAAGCATCAGAACAATAACACCCATACCGCCGATCCAGTGCGTAAAGCTGCGCCAAAACAGCAATCCGCGATCCAGTAACGACGGATCGGGTAAAATGGAAGCGCCCGTTGTGGTAAGGCCGCTGACCGTTTCAAAAAGCGCATCAATATACGACGGAATCGCACCACTGAGCGTGAACGGCAACGCGCCGATCAGCGCCATGGCGACCCACGATAACGCGACGGTGATAAATCCGCCTTTTGCAAACAAAGTGCGATCGTTATGGCGATTGAAAAGCATCAGCAACAAGCCGATCACCGCTGCCGCGGCGATGGCGATAATAAAACTAAAAACAGTTGTGAATTCCGCATAGCATAACGACACTGCCAACGGAATCAGCATCAAGATGCCTTCCAGCAGAACGATACGCCCCACGGTATATAACACCATTTTTCGGTTCATAGTATGCAGTCCTTATTTCAAAATATCGGAAAGATCCTGCAAACGGCGATCCGCCGCTACCACGATTACACGGTCACCTGCCGCAATCACGTCATTACCACCCGGGATAATCGGCGTACGGTTTCGGATAATGCCAGCAATCAGTGTGTTGGGTTTCAACTGCAACTCCTTGAGCGGAACACCCAGCATCGCAAAATCGGGAGAAACATTGAACTCAAGCGCTTCCGCTTTTCCGTCCATCAAATGATACAGGGTTTCAATATTACTGCCCATTGAATTTTGCAGCGCTCTGGCATACCGCACCAATACGTCGGTAATCACCTTTTTAGGAGAAACGATACAATCCATCCCCAGTTTTTCCGCCAAGAGCGACAACTCGTCGCGGTTGACCTTTGCGATCACCTTCGGTACGT
Source organism: Acutalibacteraceae bacterium (assembly GCA_045630765.1). GTDB lineage: Bacteria > Bacillota > Clostridia > Oscillospirales > Acutalibacteraceae > RGIG3009. Next base: position 8,826 of record JAZQTM010000035.1, read on the forward strand.
TTTGAGTGGATGCGAAAATGGAGATAAGGATGTTTTCCTCGTCCATACCGGTAAGCGCTACGAACGCATCGCGAGATGGAAGATCCTCCTCCATCAAAATCTCCTGTTGAGCACCGTCACCGTGTACGATCACCGCTTTGGGGAGCGTGGCACACAGTTCCTGACACAGCGCCGGATCACGTTCAATGAGCGTTACCGCACTGCCGCCGGATAACAACAATTTTGCCAAATAATACGCGACGCGGCTGCCGCCGAGGATCATCACGTTACGCGCCTGCTTTTGTAAAAGATCCATTTCGCGTAACAGTTTGTGAATCTCGGTCAATTGAGCGGTAAGACCGATCTTGTCACCGGCACGCAATACAAAATTACCGTCCGGAATATACACGTCGTCGCCGCGCTGGACCACGCAGATAAGGAATTTTGCTTTATATTTTTCGCGCAGATCACGCAAGCTCAAGCCGTCAAACGGTGTATCCTTCTTCAAATGAAGCTCGATCATTTCAAAATTGCGACGAGAGAACGTTTCAACTTTGATCGCAGACGGCAGTTTTAAGATTTTGTACATTTCTTGCGCTGCGAGCAATTCCGGATTGATCGCCATCGACAAGCCGAGTTCTTGTTTGAGGAAATTGAGGCTGTTATCGTTGTATTCGGGGTTTCGGATACGCGCGATCGTATGTGCCGCGCCCATCCGTTTTGCCAAAAAGCAACTAAGCATATTGGTATTGTCCGAATCGGTAACCGCGACGAACAAATCCGCTTTCGCAACGCCTGCTTCTTCCAACACGTCGGAATCCGCACCATTACCGCATACGCTCATAACGTCGTATACGTTCGTCAGTTCTGCAAGCGGGGCGGGGTTTTGATCGATCGCCACAACGCTATGACCTTCCGTTACCAGACTGGACACGATCGCTTCACCGATCTTGCCGCAACCGACAACCAAAATATTCATATTACCCCTCCTGCTCTTTTTCCGCCGTTTTGCGGATCAGTCGTTTTTTTATTTCCACGCCATCGTATTTCTTTTTTGCTTGCACGCGACCGATATACTCGGTACCGCACGAAGCGCAACGGAACGTTGCCGTGAAAAAGCGGTGCTGGCTTTGCCATTTGCCGATTCGTTTCAAGTTGCGCTGACACGTTTCACACGAAAAGCGCAGATCAGCACGACGGATCAACGGATCGTCGATCTCGCGGATATACGTCGGCTTAAAGGTTAAGCGACGGTAAAACTCATCGTCCACCGTTGCCGTTTCGTTTTGAAAAGAGGACGGCTCGTACACCTGACGAAAGATCGCTGCCGCCAATACGCTGTCATCGATCGCGTGGTGCAGTTCCATCTCCTCGCTGGCAATGTGTAACTGCTCGGCAAGCTTGCCGAGCGCCACTTGCTGCGCCGTTCCCAATCCCAGGCGCTGTTGCGCATAGTGCTGCAAATCCACGTATGCAGATAAAAACGGAATGCGCTCATCGCCGTAAAAATATCGGCAGTTTTCCATCAGCACCATCAGATCGGTGTTGCTAAAGGTCATAACGACCGCATCATCACCGATAAATCGGCACAGACGTTCCATTGCTTGTCCGAACGACATACCCCCACGCACCTGATCGTCGGTAATGCCGGTCAGGTTTGTGACAAGCCGCGTTAATTTGCGGCTGACAACGGGGCGAATGTACGCATCCAAGCGATCTTCGATGCGTTTGTCTTCCGACAACCGCACCGCACCGATCTCAATGATCTCGTTAAAATACCCACCGAGTTTCTCGCAGTATGCGCCGTTCCATTCCAGATCTAAAATTACATAGGTCAAGGATCAGCACATTCCCTTCAAGGTTTTTCCGCCGAGAATGTGGAAGTGCAGGTGGAACACCGTCTGCCCTGCCGACTCGCCGTTGTTGGTGACGACGCGATAATCGGTCAGGCCGAGTTCTTTTGCAATTTTGGCAATCACTTCAAAGATGTGGGCAACTACCGCACTGTTTTCCGAAGTGATGGCACTGCAACCCGAAAGATGTGCTTTCGGAATAACGAGCAAGTGAACGGGCGCCGCCGGCTGAATGTCGTAAAACGCCAGTACGCTGTCATCCTCGTACACTTTTTTGGACGGGATCTCCCCCGCTACAATTTTACAAAAAATGCAATCCATTGTGAAGCACCTCTTATTTCAAAAATTCGGGGATGCTGTCCATCGCTTCTGCAACCTTGGAAAGGTCTTTACCGCCGGCCATTGCCATATCCGGCTTGCCGCCGCCTTTACCGCCGCAGATCGCCGCCACCTGACGTACGATCGCACCGGCATTGGCACCCGCCGCCACAGCACCCGGGGTGCAGTAGCAAGCAAAGGTCACGCTTTGCTTTTCGGTCGACGTACCGGCAACTACCATCACCGCTTTATCCAAACCGCGATCCTTGCAGCGATCGCACAGCGAACGCAGTTCGTCACCCGACAAGTCGGGCAATACCGCTGTAATCAACTGAAT
>JAZQTM010000036.1:0-7518 GCA_045630765.1 Acutalibacteraceae bacterium
CTGATCACTAAATAAACGAAATCAACTCACCACATGGGTCGGCGTACCGTTCAAAAAGTTCCTGATATTATCCGCGACGATCCCCATCAGCCGTTGACGGGTCTCCAGCGGCGCCCACGCCACGTGCGGCGTGATGATACAGTTTTTCGCACCGAGCAACGGACAATCCGCCGCCATCGGCTCGGTATGCAACACGTCCACCGCCGCACCGCCGAGTTTTTCGGATTCCAGCGCCTCACGAAGCGCCGCCTCGTCCACGATCGGTCCGCGCGCCGTGTTGATCAACCACGCACCGTCTTTCATCCGTGCAAACGCACGGCTGTCAAACAAATGCTTTGTCTGCTCGTTCAGCGGGCAATGCACCGATAGGATATCCGACTCGGCAAGCAGCTCCTCAAACGTCACAAACCGCACACCCTCCGCTTCGCGCGGGGTACGCGTGTAACACAACACCGACAAACCGAACGCTTTGGCGATCCGAATCACCGCTTTGGCAATGCTGCCGTACCCGATCACACCCAGCGTTTTACCGCAAATCTCGGTCATCGGATACCGAAACGGCGAAAACACGTCACTGCGTACCCAGTCACCCGCCTGCACCAAATCGTTATACTCGGCAACGCGATTTGCCAGTTCCAAGATCAGCGCAAAGGTATGCTGCGCCACCGCATCGGTGGAATAACTGCCCGCGTTGCACACCGTAATTCCGCGCTCGCGCGCCGCAGCAATATCAATGTTATTATATCCCGTGGCAAACACCCCGATATAGTTAAGGTTGGGTGCCGCCGCCATCACTTCGGCAGTCATCAGTGCCTTGTTGCACAGCACGGCATCGGCATCCGCCACACGCGCCGCCAACTCCTTATGATCGGTCAACGGGTAAAACGTGACGTCGCCGAGCGCCGTCAGTTTCGTTTCATCCAAATCACCGATGGAGATGGTTTTCCAATCGGGTATTACAATTTTCACATCGATCACCTACACATTTCTGTCGTTATATTAACTATATCATTTTTACCGTTTCTTTTCAAGATATATCTCAATCCCCCTTGACAAACCCGAAGAAAACACGTATACTCATACTTGATATAACAAGTTATGTCAAGTTATATAAAGTTTATAAAAAAGGAGATTGGCAATATGGCAAAGGATACCATTCGCATCATTTCCCCGAACGGCCATTTGGGCTTTGCACCGACCAAGGAAGAAAGTTTTTATCTCGGCGCCGCCACCAAGCCCGACTACTATTGCTGTGACAGCGGCAGTGACGACATCGGTCCGGTGCCGCTGGGCGCTGACAAGTGCGCCAGCCATCCGGCACACCAGTATCACGACTTGGAGTTGATGCTGCTCAAAGCGCGCGAGCAAGGCGTTCCGATGATTATCGGTTCAGCAGGTGACACGGGCACCAACAGCCGCGTGGATATGTACGTCGGTTTCATTAAGGATATGGCGAAAAAACACAATCTGCCGCCGTTCAAACTGGCATACTTCTATTCCGAGGTTGACAAGGAATATCTGCGCAATAAGATGAACAACGGCGAGAAGATCGAGGGTCTGGACGGCCGTACCGATCTGACCATCGAAGAACTCGACAAGACCGAGCGCATCGTTGCCGTGGCGGGTGTTCACCCGTTCATCAAGGCACTTGAGATGGGCGCGGACGTCATCATCGGCGGTCGTACCTCCGACGCGTGCGTGTTCGCGGCTCCCGCGATCTACGAGGGTATTCCGGAGAATATGGCATACTACACCGGCAAGGTGTTGGAATGCGCTTCGTTCTGCTGCGAGCCGTACGGCGCTAAAGAAAGCGTTATCGGTACGGTCACCAAGGACGACGTTAAAGTTACCGCTATGGCGCCGTTCCAAAGATGCACCCCCGCTTCCGTCGCAGGTCACGCGATGTACGAGCGTACCAACCCGTATTATGAGTACGTGGCGGGCGGTATGATGGATATGAGCAACTGCGTATACGAGCAGTTTGACGACAAGACCTGCCGCATCACCGGCGCCGAGTTCGTGCCGATCGAAGGCAGAATCAAGGTAAAACTCGAAGGCTCCGGTTTCGTGGGTTATCGGTATATGGGTATGGCGGGTATCCGCGATCCGTACACCATCCAGAACATCGACAAGGTGTTGGAATGGGCAAAATCGCAGGTGAAAGAGCGCCGTCCCGACGACTGGTATGAACTGAGCTACCGCGTATTCGGTAAGAACGGCGTTATGGGCGATTTAGAGCCTGTCAAGGAAACCAAATCGCACGAACTGCTCGTCGTGGTCGAAGGCGTTGCCAAGACGAAAGAAGTCGCCGAAGAAGTGGCGCTCGTCGGTACTCGTCAGATCTTCTACGCACGTTTGCCGGAAGTAAAAGGTACCGCCGGTACCGCCGCGTTCGTTATGGACGAGGTCGTGGAGATGTCCGCCGCCTACACCTGGACGATGGACCACACCGTGGAAGTGGACGATCCGCTCGAACTCTTCCCCATTACAATGATTGAGATTGGAGAATAAACGATGGCTACGAAAAAATTGGTTGATTTAGCAAAAACCATTCGCAGTAAGAACGCGGGTACCGACCGCATCACCTTCGACATTATTTTCCGTGAAAAAGAAAACTATGAACTGGTGAAAAACTCGGGCGCGCTCACCAAAGAAACCGTTTGTCAGTTGTACGGCATTCCCGAGAGCCGCGTTGCGGATTTCGTTGAATTTGACCCCGCGCTCGCGATCAAATTCACCATCAACCGTTTAAGACCCTCCGGCTCGTTCGGTGAGGGTGACGTATTCGGTTGCCAGCAATATCCGCCGCTGTACGATATCGAGATCCCCGTAGAAGACTAATGACAAAGGGCGGCAGCTTTTCCGCTGCCGCCCTTTCTTTATTGCAAAAACCGTCACAGTCTGTTATGATAGCCAAAGGAGGTGAGCCCGTTGCAAGCAGGACATTTGATCGGTATCGGTATCACGCTTACCATTATCGTGTTATTAAGCGTGTTTTCCGGAAAACTCACACGCCCCGATAAGGGGATGCGTTCGTGGGGTGTATTCGGTGCGATCACCGGCACGCTGGTGGGCGGCTCGTCCACTGTCGGCACGGCACAACTCGCCTTCCGTTACGGTATGAGCGCGTGGTGGTTTACGCTTGGCGGCGGTATCGCGTGTTTGGTGCTCGCCTTGTTCTTTGTCAAACCCTTCCGCCAAAGCGGTTGCCGCACGCTGACAGGTATCGTTCGTCGCGAATACGGCGAACGCATCGGCATCACCGCCGCTATCTTGTCCTCCACGGGTAATTTCATCAACATCATTTCCCAACTCATCGCCGCCACCGCTATCCTTGCGGTATTTTGGCCGCAACTACCTCAAACGCTGTCGTTACTTGTCAGCGCCGCGTTTATGATCGTGTATATCGTGTTCGGCGGCACCAAAGGAAGCGCCGTCACGGGCCTGTTCAAAATGCTGCTGTTATACGCGACGATGGTCGTGTGCGGCGTCTTGGTACTGGTGTTCACAAACGGCATCGGCGGATTTACCGCACTTGTCAGCGAGTTATCCGCCTCCACGGGTGTCCCTCTCCACAGCCCGTTTGCCCGCGGCGCGGGCACCGATCTCGGCGCGTGTTTATCGCTCATACTCGGTGTGGTCACCACACAAGCTTACGCGCAACCCATCTTTATGGCAAACAGTACGAAAGAAGCCAAAAAAGGCGCGTTGCTCAGCGCGTTGCTTATTCCTTCGGTGGGTATCGGCGGTATTTTGGTCGGCTTGTATATGCGTTCGGCGCATCCGAACATCATCGCCAAAACCGCACTCACCTCGTTTGTGTTAGAGTATTTTCCGCCCCTCGTCGGCGGTATCATATTAGGCGCTCTGTTTATCGCCGTCGTCGGCACGGGCGCCGGGCTTGCCCTCGGCATCTCCGCGGTGATCCGCAACGATATTCTCCCCCGCTTTCAAAAATTCAAGTCGGCAAACGGTACGCTGATCGAGCGCGTCTGCATCGTCGTGCTGTTGCTGGCAGCCGTCCCACTCTCCGGCGGCAAACTCGGTGATACGATCCTTTCATTCGCGTTTTTGTCTATGGGACTGCGCGGCGCTACCCTCCTGTTACCGTTATGCGGCGCCTTGTGGTTGTCGGGAAAAGTCGAGCGCCCGTTCGTGATGGCAGCGATCGTTCTCGGTCCCGCCACCGTCGCGGTATTCGGCGTTTGGAACGTGTTACCGTTTGATCCGTTGTTTGCGGGCGTGCTCGCCGCCACCGCCGCTATGATACCGGGGTATTTCACGGGTCGCCGCGCTCGTCTTTAACGCTTGCTTCTGTTGTTATCTTATGGTATACTAAACGGTATCGGAAAGGGGGATACGTATGATCGTTCACGATGCCAAAACACCGTTATATATGCAGGTGAAAGATTCTTTGGAAAAACGCATTGTTACGGGCGTATATCCCAAAGGGACCAAGATTCCGTCCGAGAAAATGCTGTGTGAAGAATTCGGTGTCAGCCGTATCACCATCCGTCAAGCGTTGGATCTGCTGGAAGCCGTCGGGCTTACCACGCCCGTACACGGTAAGGGAACGTTTGTCAATACCAACAAGCTGGATTCACCGTTACAAAAAATCCGCTCGTTCAGCGAAATGTTGTCGGGCAAAGGGTATCACGGATACACCAAGATCGACCTCTACGACACACAGCCCGCCACCGCGGGTGAGCGGTTACAATACGGCTGGGAGGATGAAGTGGTATCCCATCTGCATTTAACGGGCTTTTCCGCGGGCGACCCCATCGTCGTCTATCAGTCAACGATTTGCGCCCCGTTTGGTGAGCAGATGCACGCGCAAGCCGTGGAACTGGAAAAAGACGGTATCCCGTTCTCCACGTTTGATTTGTATGCCCTTGCGGGAATTGAAATCGGGGACATCCGTCAACAGGTTATGGCGGTCAACGCGTCCGAGGAGATCGCGGCGCACTTGCAGCTTCCCGTCGGCGCGGCGGTGTTGGTGCTGGATTCCGTGATCACCGATAAAGCGGGGCAAAACGTCGAGCATAAACTCGCCTACTACCGCACCGACAAGTATTCCTTCACCCTCCACCGCGAGTTTTAGTTTCGATTTGTTTCTGCGACGCGGCAAATTCAGATTCTACATGCGGGGTGGCAATACGCCACCCCGCTTTTTGCTGCCATTCACGAAATCTCCCTGCAAAAAAGCGCGTAAAATGATTGCAATTCGTAATTCCCTGATATATAATGAGGGGGAAAACAACCATCGGTTGCAAAGGAGGAACATCATATGTTTTTAAAGCTCGAAGACCTCACCGTTGAACAGAAAATCGGTATGGTACTGTGCGGCAGACGTTTTGGCGACGACGACATCGAATTTATGTTGGAACTTGTCAAAAAACGCGCCCTCGGTTCCTTTCAGTGGTCGCTTCGTGCGCCCGAAGCCAACAAGCTCCTGAAAGAGGCTGCAGATTACCCCATCATCGTCGTCAACGATACCGAGCGTGGCTTCCCCACCTCCGAGCTTCCGCCGATCCCGCTCGTCGCACTTGCCGCCACCGGCAAAAAAGAATATTTCCAAGCGTTTGCCAAGGCTGTTGTGCGTGATGCCAAAGAAGCCGGCTGCAACGGCACCTGGGGTCCCGTTATCGACATTCTGCATCAGGACGGTCCCATCTCTATCCCCCGCAAACTGTCCGACGACCCCAAAAAAATCGCCGAAATTGCGGAAGAGATCGCCCGCATTTATAATCAAAACCACTACTTCTCTTGTGGCAAGCACTATCCCGGCGGCGCCAAGAACCTTGCCAAAAACGGTAAATCGGTGGACACGCATATGTCCGCTTGCAAAACCTATATTTCTAAAGAAAAACTCGTTGAGCAAAACTTCTACCCGTATCTGCATCTGTGGAAAAAAGGCTTGCTGCCGTCCATTATGATCGGACACGGCACGTATCCCGATATCGATCCCGTTTACCCCGCCTCCCTCTCCAAGAAAATCATCGACATCATTCGTGATATGGGTTACGACGGCGTCTTCTTCACCGACTCTTTTGCCATGTTGGCAATTTTACAAGAATTTGGCGAAGAAAACGTATACGGTATGGCAATCGCCGCCGGTAACGACATCGTGCTTCCCAACTACTGCACGTCCGTTAAAGATTGTTACGAGATGCTTCTCAAAAACTATCAAGACGGTGTGTTTACCGAGGAGCGCCTGAATGAAGCGGTGCGCCGCGTGCTGGCTCTGCAAGAGTTCATCGGCACCGAGCCTGAAAATCCCACCACGTTCACCGAAGAAGACGAAAGACTTCTCCGTTCCGTCGCCAAAGATTGCATCACAGCCGTCTGTGACGAGGGATTAACGGCAGCTCTTCCCGCAACCGACAAAAAACGTCTGTTTATCGTACTGACCGAAATTGGCTTCAGCGAGGATGCGGCAGAACAAGAGATCCCCACCAGCACGTGGTACGATCCCCAACGCGTAACACAGGCTATCAAGGAAAACTTCCCCGATGACGAAATTGTCTATCTCAAAGAATTCCCCACCGCCCCTGCCAACGATCACGTCTTGCGTGCGGCAACCAAAGTGGATGAAGTCGTGTTCGTTTCGTTCTGTGATTCCAAGCCTTATATGGGAACCGACTGCCTCACGCGTCGCGTCGAGGCCGTGATGGATGCCCTGATCCGTTCGGGAAAAATGGCAGCGGTCGTGCATTTCGGCAACCCGTTTGCTCTCACTCCCTTAAACCATATCCCGCGTAAGATCTTCGGATACCTCATCCCCGAGTCACAACAATACGCGTTTGAGGTGCTGTCCGGCAAATGCGAAGCAAAAGGCACCCTCCCGTTCCACATCGAATTTGAATAAACCCGTACAAAAGGCCACAGACATCGTCTGCGGCCTTTTTTGTTTCCTCTCTCCCCCCGATAGACTCTGATTTTCAAAAAATATAAAAAGCGACTTGAAGGTGACTCCCCCCTTTGTGCTATACTCTCCGCGTCAACAAAGTACGGTTACCTCGCAGGACTGTACTTTTCGGACGAAATATGATATAATACAAAGGAGAATACAAGTTGAGTTTAGAGTCGGCAATTGTTGTAGCAAGTATAAACGGGGATGTGTTATCTCCTCAAATAAGGAGGAAAACGCCTGTGAAAATAATTGAACTGGATCTGACGGGATGCAAACACTTATCCGAAATCCATGAAAGAATACGCATCGCCTTTGATTTCCCTGAATGGTATGGAAAAAACTGGAGTGCTTTTTGGGATTTGCTTTGGAGTGACTGCGATGCGGACAAGTTGATTGTAAAAGGCGAAAACACATTAAGCAAAGAATTTTCTGAACATTTATCTACGATGCATGAAATATTGGAAAGAAACAAAAAAATGTGGGCAACCAGCGATTGTCCTTTTGATTATGAAATCCTCAACTAAAAACAGTGTCGAAACTGACTCCGTTGCATAACAAAAAAGCGGGGGCCTCGGTCCACCCCCCGCCGCCCCCTTCTCTTTGTT
>JAZQTM010000037.1:0-36700 GCA_045630765.1 Acutalibacteraceae bacterium
CACGGCGCACTGCATTCCGTGGAGATCGGAGGGCTCACCACGCTCCAAGGCGCGCATTTCCCAAACGTGAGAAATATAGTGCTCTACACCGGAGGCGGGGCGGGAAACGCCTGCGTAGGACATTGCCATGCCACCCAGTACAAGACCCTTGAAAACGGCTTCCACCGCTTCTTCGTCCCGTGCGAGAAGACCGTCTGCATTGTCAACGCATTTTTTCAGAGCGTCCCGCACAAGCTGTGCGATGGCTTCACAGTAATATTCTCCCGTAACCAGAGCTCCGATGCGCCACTCGCAAATGCTGATATATTTTGCCAGCATATCGCCAAGGCCTGCCGCCGCCATATGTTTCGGTGCTCCGGTTAAAATATCGAGATCCCCAAGGATAACGTCGGGGCTCTTGGCAGGAATCGTTGTTTTTATCCTGTCGACAGGCATAGTTGACGTTCTGGCAGCATAACCGTCCATATACGCCGCCGAGGCAACAATGATATACGGACGTTTGGTTTGATAAGCAAACACCTTGCAGATATCGTTAATGACACCGGAGCCAATACCGATAAGCAAATCACACGCGGCATCAAAATGCATCACAAGAGATCCCATAGCGTGCTCGTCAGGTTCCAGCCGTTTTTGCTGATAGATATAGTGGGCTGAGCCTATGCCGTTTTCCTTCAGCATATTCTCAATCTTCTCACCCGCGATAGGATAGGTGTTTACATCCGCCACGATGAAGGCTTTTGTTGCGTTATATTTTTTGGCATATTCGGGTATACGGTTAACAGCACCCTCCTCTATTACGCAATTTTCAACATCCGTTTTATGTACCTTTCCACAGGCACAAACTTCATTAGGATTAAACTCCAAGTTCATTGAATTCCCTCCATAGTTTATTGGTAATAAGGTTTTCAGAAACTGCATAACCTTGTTCCTCTGTGTATCTCAGCTTATCCCAGATATGCCCCGTTTGCAACAAGTATATCCTGAACCTCTTTGCAAGGAACGTCTGCTGCCGCAATGTTTTTCTTTGCCGCAAGAGCAGCCGTGATGCCGACAGCCTCGCCCATAGCAATGCAAGGCGGCATCACGCGAACGGCGGCGAAAGCATATCTGTCGGCAGAAAGGCTTTTACCGGCGGTAAGCAAGTTGTCTATATTGTTCGAAATCAAACACGAAAGCGGAATGTAGTAGTTGCTTCCCGTGTGGGTTGTGTAGTTCACTCTATCCTTTTGATGGATATCGATGGAATTGGCGCAAACCGCAATGCGATCATCAAATTTTTTGGATTGTTGAATATCCTCCAAACAGAAAATCGTTTTACCGACCATACGGCGACTCTCTCTGACGCCAAGATCCGAAGCAGTCGCTACCAGTTCCACGTTTTCAAGACCGGGAATATTGTTACGCATAAATTTGATTATCTGCTGAATCTGTAAGCGCTGACTTATCTCACACTGCGTAATGACTTCATTATCAAGTTCATCGACCTGCTCATCGATTTGCGCCATATTCACACTATACGTTCCGTTGGGGTTTTCAAACATTCGTATGGTGGGCGTTCCGCAAGGGAAAGTACCATCCTTCTTCCCTTGTTCGATAGCATCCATATAAAATCTTTCGCGTCTTTCCGTCGTTCTTTCCATATGGGCATCCACATACGCTTTATCCACACCCGAAATTGTAAAGAACATCGACGTTGTTTGCAAAATGCCGTCTTCGTTACCGCGCATCGTTTCCGCGCCCGCCTTATAGGCAAGTGCCGAGGTACCCGTGGTATCGATAAACATTTTTGCCTTGATTGAAATAATATCGTTGCTGTCGCAAGCATACACAACGGAAACGTTCTTCCCCTGCGTTTCACAACCGATTAACGTAGTGTGATACAACAGCTGTACCCCTGCTTCCAAACACATCTGTTCAAAAACGATTTTAATGATTTCCCCGTCGAACGGCATAACACCCTTATGCCCCATCGGACGATAACCATTGTAACTGTTCGAGCCCAAACATTGGTCTGCCGCAACGGCACCATTTAACTCAAGCAAGCGTTTTTCAAGTTCTAAATACAAGCCCTTAATGATCCGTTCTTTACCCTCTGCATCGTAGCACGTCATAAACGGCGCTACCAGTCCCTTCGTTGCAGTTCCGCCAAGAAACCCGCCGGACTCAATAAGGATAGTTTTTGCACCGTTTCTCGCCGCAGAAACGGCTGCTGCAAAGCCGCTCACGCCTCCGCCGCAGACAAGAACATCACATTCGTATTCTCTTTGAACATCTAAAGTTACACGATTCATAGTTATTCCCCTTTCGATTTATACTCCAATTATACTGTTTTCATTGACCTTAACAATACAATATGCTAAAATCAAATTTATAAAATACAACAATAAACAGGAGGAAAACTATGATATTTCCTTATAAAATTATAGAATCCAAGATATCAAGCCGAAAACAATTCGTGCAATCCGACGGCTATCAGCCTACTTGCGCGCTTTTTTATCTGAAAAAAGGCGATTTCGTAATGGAAATTAACGGATTGACACAGCAATTGCACGCGGGAGATTGTGTCCTGCTCCCCGACAATCTATATTTCCGCCGCGCCGTACTAAATCCCATCGAATTCGTTTACGTGATGTTTTGTCGCGATTTCAGTTGTCCGTATTCGTTCGATATACCGTTCGGCAAGGTTTCCGTTAAGGATAAAGAACGATTTTTGTCAAGCATCGATGCAATAGAAAAATACATCGACCATGGCGACAGATTATCGGCAGGATATCGCGAACACTTGCTTATGGATATTTTATTCCAGCTTTTTTACGAACACAACGCCCCTTACCTCGTATTAGAGGAGAAACTTTGCACGGATCGCCTTGTTTCCGATGCAACGGAATATATACGGCAAAACCTTGACAAGAAACTCCTTATCGGCGACATTTGCCATGCCGTTAACACCAATGCATCAACACTGAACTTCAAATTCCGTCGCGAATTTGAAATGTCGATCGGGCAATTCATTTTAAACGAACGTATGAAAAAAGCTAAAAAGCTTTTAATCGGGACCACATACAGCGTCTCCGAAATAGCGTTGAAGTGCGGCTTTGATAACGTGTATTACTTTTCCAATATGTTCAAAAAGATGGTGGGTGTATCGCCCACAAGATATATCGACAGCTATGAAACCTGACGATATCAGTACGCTCTCACTTCAAACACGGTAATTTCTTTACCGCCGTTCGTTGATGCGATTTGCAACTCAACTTTGTTACAAACCGTCGTTTCAAAACGATGTACGTTATGCCGTTGATGATTATCCCGCACGTCAATCGTACGAACAACATCCTCTCCGTTTTTGAAAATCACGGTATAATCTTTCACCAACTCCTCGGGCACACCGGGGCGTTGTTGTTTTTGGCGATTCGGTGCCATCGTCACGCGGATAGGATACTTGAAATTGGAATCAAACGTTAAGCGCAACTCGCTGACTGCTGTCGGCGAATCAAATGCCATCGTAAGAGTCTCACCGTTTTTGCCGATACCGTCAGACACCCACGCGTGTGAGTCATCACCCAAACGGCGCGAGATACCGTCAACGACGTTTTGCGGTTCGCAACCGGCTTTGGATGACGTTGCCGTAAAGGTGGCTTGTCTTGCCAAATCCATAGCATCGTCATTTTTATAACCCGGTAAGAAACCATCGTTTTTCAGAATAATTTGCTGAAGCTCTGAAATGTGCGGCATCAACTCGCGAGGATTGCAATCGTATTTTTTACAAAGAGCAGCAGCCGCACCGACTGCCTGACCGCCGATCGCGCAACAACCGATAATTCGTGTGCTGCACATTCCCAGTTTCGTTGCGCTGATATTTCGGCCCGCCATAAATAAGTTGTTAATGTTTTTGGAGTAATAGGACCGATACGGAATGGTATACACGCCATCAAAATAACGGCAATCACCCGACGGATGACGATGCAAGTCAAGCAAACCGTGTGCGGTATGCAAGTCTACGCACCAGCCGCCATAGCAAACCGCATCATCAAATATACGGTTGTTTAATATATCGGTTTCATCGAGCAAATAATCGCCAACCAATCGACGAGATTCACGTGTTCCCGGCAGCATACCGACCCACTCCAGCGCATAATTTTCCGCGCCGTGATCGCCCCCGTTTTTAACGTGATCCCACACACCGTAAAGGCTTGCCACCAGATCATCACGAATGTTCTCATAATCCGTAATAATATCGTCGGTATCCCCCATCAGTTCGATCCAGAAATGTCCGTATTCGATTCCTCGGCTGGAAACACCACCGGTTTGCTCATTTTTGACAGGATCCAAGCAACCGGAATAATCCACCTTGTGTGTGGCACAGTGCATTCTGTGGCGCAAATCTTCCTCAGTAAACTTTTTGGCAAAATACGGCGGCGTAAACTTCACGGGATGCCCCATATTCCGCGCTCTGAAGAAAATGGTATTTCCCATACGTTCATTGTTTTCGGATTCAGGCGCATCAAGTTCACCCGTTTGGGCTTTGGATTCGCTGCCTTGTCTGAATTCGGCTCCCGCATAATACCCAAGCGTTCCGTTTCCCGTTGCATCAACAAACAGCGGTGCCGTGAACTTGTAACGCATTTCCGTAGTTTCCTGAACGCAGAAAATGGCCGTGATTTTATCATCATCTGTTTCACAGTCATACATAACCGTATTATAGTAAACGGTAAGATTTTCTTGCTTTTTCGCAGTTTCAAACAGAATTAAATCCCAAGTCGAATAACTGAAATTCTCGTTCCGCGCCTTGTTTTCAAGCATCAGTTCATATAAGATACCGCCTTCGGCATAATCGGGTTTCTCAAGACTATGATCAGCACCGGAGATGTGCACACGCACCTCACTGGAAGCGTTACCACCAAGCACGGGTCTTGCGTGAACAAGCGCCACGTCTACCCCGTTTCGTGCCGCTTCAAGTGCCGCGCACAATCCGGACATACCGCCGCCAACAACCACCAAATCGAACTTCTTTTCTTCGAACCGTTCCTTAACTCTTTTCATAGCTATCTCCCTTTGTTGTTTTAGATACGTTTATCATACCGCATTCACAATTCTTATCCAATATTTGCTCGAACTGTTGTAAAATAAAAATAAATCATGTATAATTGAATCATAATCGAGCATATTTGAACAAAGGAGAACCCTATGTACGACATTGAACGCCAAGAAAAAATCCTTGAAATCTTAAAAAATGAGAAAAGTTGCTCAGTAACTAAGCTTGCGAAACTGCTCAATTACAGTGAAGCGACAATACGGCGTGATCTGAACGCACTTGACAAGGAATTAAAAATCCGCAAAACCTTCGGCGGTGCCGTGATTTTGGACACGTACAATTCCGAGGTGCCCATTACTATTCGCCGTAATGAGAATGCAGAAATAAAGAAAAAGCTTTGCCGCTGTGCAGCAAAGCTTTTGCAGAACAATATGACAATCTTTTTGGCATCATCCACCACCACGGAGTATTTGGTCCCGCATTTGAAATTGTACAGCAATTTAACCGTTATTACCAATAGTCCCGACGTTCCCAAAATGCTTTCGGATACGGATATCACGGTGTATAGTACCGGCGGTAAATTCCTGCACCATTCCAACTCATACGTCGGTGAATTTGCCAGAAATATGATCAGAGGCATAAATGCCGATCTGATGTTTTTTTCTGCAAGAGGAATCGGTCTTGACGGTAAAGTTACCGTTTCTTCAACCGAGGACGATATTCACCAGACGATGTTAAGGAATTCCCGTAAAGCGTGTCTTATCGTTGACAGTAAGAAAATCGGCAACGTATTCCCTTTTACGATCTGCAACACCAATGATATCGATACGATCATTACAGACAAAGAACTGCCCGCCTCCATCGTTACCAACGAAGTGATCATTGATGGATAACAAAAAGCCTCTTTACGTTTGTAAAGAGGCTTTTTATATTAGATCAGTGCCATAATATGTAGCCGAGTCCCATCAGTATGTACAGCGGGCCAAAGCAATACACCATAAACATTTCCGTATGCGGAACTTTGGTCTGAAAACAGTCGGTAACCGCCAAACACTCGAAGATATACGCCAACGCGCCTAAAAAGTATCCAACCGCTTTGAGAACGGTATAAGCATCGTGCCAAAACAACGATGTCACGAAAACGATCGCCGCCAGCGCAACAAAGATATTACGTAAAACCAAAAGCAGATAGTCCACTTTCGGGTGCAAGCCGTGCGTCAATTCTTCTTTATCGGGTATAGTGGAATCTACCGTATGCTTAATGCGTTCAAGAAGTTTCGACAAGGATACCCCTCCTTCACTTACCAACCGTTCCTTTAGGAATATTTTACTATAAATCAAAAATAAAATCAACTGTTACCGCACACAAGGAAAGCTCCCCATTCCGCGGAACGGGGAGCTTTTGCTCAAAAAGCGAGATTGCAAAAATTCACAAACCTTCGTTATTTGTTCAAACGCTTTTCAGCTTCCTCTTTCGAAATCTCTTTCATCGTTTCGCCACAGCATTTGATGCCGCAGTTTTCACAAGTGCAGTCAATGAGCACCTTGACCATAGCGCCGCATTTTTCGCAAACTACGATTTTATCCATTCTTCTCACCTCCTTATTGATTAAATCTCTTGAATAAACTGATCAGTTCATCAATCGAATCCAGGTCGCCGTTTTCCAAATCTCTTGTCACACACATATACAGATGGTTTTCCAAAATATGCGTCGACAGGCTTTTGACAGAATTTTTTACCGCCGACAATTGAATCAATACGTCATTACAATACGCGTCGTTTTCAATCATTTTACTGATACCGTTAATTTGTCCGCTTATTCTGTTAAGTCTGTTCATTATCAACTTTTTATCTTCGGGGCTTCGTTTTGTCTTCTTGTTACAACACTTATCATCCATACGCCCACCTCCACCTATATAATATACCCTACGGGGGTATATGGTCAAGAGGGGGGTATATTGAAAAACTGAAAAAATTTAAAAACCTCCCGCCTGCTTGTGCAGACGGGAGGTTTCTTAATAAACGCCCATATTAGATTGACCGACAATTAAAATCGAATGCATCATTGCTCTAATCACCTTAAATCTGTGTTCCTTAATCTAAACCCCGGTTTTTACTTGCTGTGTTCTTCTATCCACGTTTTATACCAGTATGCAGAGTCTTTAGGAATTCTAACTTGGGTATCATAATCCACGTAGACAATACCAAACCGTTCCGTGTATCCTTTCGGCCATTCAAAATCATCCATAAACGACCAAAGGAAGTAGCCCTTAACATCGACCCCATCGTTGACCGCCTTTTCAAGCTCTAAAAGATAACGGTTTAAAAAGTCTATACGATTGGGATCGTGCACTTTACCGTCAAGGGATACAACATCGTGGGCAGACATACCATTTTCTGTAATATAAATGGGCAGTCCATATCTTTCATAAAAAAACTTCGGACTCCATTGTAAACATTCCGGTGAAACCGACCATTGAATAGCAGTCTTAGGTGCGCCAACACAACGCGGCACATATTCAGGATTGCCATCTTTTCCACATCTGATTTCTTTACCGTTATAAATGTTCTGCCCGTAAAAATCTATCGGTTGACTGATAAGCTTCATATCTTCTTCCGTGATTTCAGGAAGATATTTCTTGTACATTTCAAGACCATCTTCAGGATAACGTCCCAGTACAACAGGATCACTCCACCAAGAAACGTTCCACATAACATCATCACTAAGAGGCGGGCATGCAAAAAAGTCCTTACGTGCTGCCTCGATATCTTCCGGCTTATTCGTTGACGGATAACTGGCGGGACCGGTAGGCGCATAACCTATTTTAATCGGTTGCTTGGCATGTTTACGAAGTGCAATAACCGCTGCACCGTGAGCCTTTAACACGTTATGACACATTTGAAAAATGTCTTTGTACGGCACCTTCAAACCGGGCGCGTATTGTCCTTTAAGATACCCATGACCAATAAAACATTGCGGCTCATTAAACGTGATAAAATGTTTAACTCTATCAGAATATAGTTCAGAAACCTTTGCGGCATACTCCGCAAACCAATCCACGCTCTCATCATTTAACCAGCTACCCTTTTTATAAAGCGCATAAGGATAATCCCAATGGAATAGCGTTATGTACGGCTCTATTCCGTTCTTTAAAAGCTCGTCAATTAAGTCAGAATAGAACTTCGCACCGCTTTCATTAACTTTTCCTGTTCCATCCGGCAAAATCCGTGCCCAACTAAGAGAAAAGCGATAGGCTTTTATACCCAGTTTGCGCATTAGAGCTATATCTTCTTTGAACTTATGGTAGTGATCACAAGCCACGTCGCCTGTGTGTCCAAGCGCTATATTACCCTGTTCGTGTGAGAAAACGTCCCATATGTTTAGGCCTTTTCCGTCTTCATTCCAAGCACCTTCAATCTGATAAGATGAAGTTGCCACACCCCATACAAAATCATTTTTGAAGCCCATATCGCATCTTCCCTTCTTGGATAATGTAAAGCACAAGTAATTTCATCATATTTACTTACGTGTAGTTTAGCATAAAAGTGGCGGAGGTGCAAGGCGATATAAAATAAAAAACTCCTTGAGATTTCTCAAGGAGTTTTTTCTGTCATTCGTGTCCGAAAAAGAACTGGGCGAAAACCGTTAATTTTCTTTATTATATGCTTATCTCATGTGTTATTCGAGCACGAACAGAATATTATTAGATAAACAACATATAAATTATAAAATCAGTTATTCAAATACCCCAATCTTCTTTCTTTGAATTTTAAGAGTAACCATTCATTATAATCACTCGTCGGCTCATTTTCTTTACATAAGAGTTCAAAAATCGCCACAGCGGTAGGACAGTTTCCCCCGTATTGTTTATTGGCTTTTGAAAGTAATTGCTCTTTTGTGTATTTTCCCGACAAGTAGCAGAGAAAATATTCTGCCGCCATAACAAATTCTTCTTCATCACCAGAATGGTACTCCTCAATAAGTGCACGATGACATTTCTTCAAGTATTCGTTACTCTCAACACGTTCTCTATACAAATTTGTCAGTTCCTCACTCGCAAAGCCATGCATAAGTTCATGCGCAACAATGGAATAGAAATCAACTGCGCCAGTGGGACAAAAACAAGTCAAAAAAGAGCCTCCATATAAAGTAAATGCCGTAGGTGCACTAAAGAACGACACAAAAATATTCGCTTGATTTATCGCCGTGCAATCTTTCAATATTGAAATACTTTTGAACAGTTCCTCTGCATCATAACCGTTCACTTCATTTTGTTTTTGTTCTATTTCCGCACGAACCAACGGCATAATACGTTCTTTGTATATGTTTTCAAACCCTATATTTTTTAATATAGTCAAATTCTTGACATATACATCGGCGAATCCGTCGTTTAGCCATTTTAACATAGGATATATATAAGAAGCCGTAAAACCGTCTTTAATTTTTCCTTTTATACACTCCTCAATTTTGTTAGGTTTTTTGAAAATATCAATTAATTCGTCTAATGTCAAACGCTCCAAATCTCCATCGTAAAATGCACTTATAACAAAACATAAACTTGACATGCTAATACCATCATCATTGAAATCATTTGGTAAAAGAGTATTAATGTTCTTTATTTCTTCAATCTGCTTTTCGTTCATCCACTTTGTGTCATTCAACAAACGCTTTTGAATGAAACAAAGAACATCAAGTGCTATGCTTGGTTTAATTTGAATATATCCCATTTTTATTCCTCTATAAAATATATTATTTTATATATTATAGCATAAAAGCGGTAATTAATCAATGCGGAGCATTGTTTTATAATCCGTGGCGAAGCTACACCGAAATTATTCATTATTCATCAGCCGAAGGCGACTTCAATATTCATTATTAATTCGAAAATCCGTTTTTTTATTTAATGAATAATGAATGATGAATAATGAAAAATGAATAATACAAACAAAAATCCGTCCTCAAAAGAGAACGGATTTTCGTTTGGAGGCGACACCCGGATTTGAACCGGGGAATCAAGGTTTTGCAGACCCATGCCTTACCACTTGGCTATGTCGCCATGGATGAAAAAAGCGTCTTGCGACGCTTTTTTCTGCTGGAGCGGCTTACGAGGCTCGAACTCGCTACCTCCACCTTGGCAAGGTGGCGCTCTACCAGATGAGCTAAAGCCGCAAAATGGTGCCTCCGATCGGAATCGAACCAATGACACGGGGATTTTCAGTCCCCTGCTCTACCGACTGAGCTACAGAGGCATATATGGCGACCCGGAACGGGCTCGAACCGTCGACCTCTAGCGTGACAGGCTAGCGTTCTAACCAGCTGAACTACCGAGCCATATATGGTGGAAACAACAGGGCTCGAACCTGTGACCCCCTGCTTGTAAGGCAGGTGCTCTACCAGCTGAGCTATGCTTCCATGAAGCGTCGCCGTCACTAGCGACGCCATTTATCATACTACATCACTTGCGAATTGTCAACTGGAATTTTCAACTTTTTTAAAAAAGTTATTTTCTTTCTGCGATAATGCGCTCAATATCCGCCGTGGTAAACGTATAAACGCTGTCACAAAAGCTGCAAGTCGTTTCCACAGTTCCGTTTTCATCGGGCAACGTGCGCAAATCTTCATCCTTCATCGCCGCCAAAGCACCCGTCACCTTCTCGCGCGAGCAGGTGCAACGGTATTCCGGCTCATAGGTATCGATAATGTCGAACGCAAAGCCATCCAGCGCCTTTTCGAGAATATCCTGCGGCGTTAATCCCTCGGAAAGCATTGCCGTCATCGGCGGCAATGCCGCGATCGACTTTTCCAGCTTGTCGATCACGTCGTCGGGGCAAAACGGCAACAACTGAATAATCAACCCACCCGCTGCTTTGACGGACAGATCGGGATTGACCAACACGCCGAGCGCACATACCGTCGGGATCTGCTCGCTGCCGGCAAAATACGAAGTGATATCCTCGGCAAGTTCACCCGATACCAACGGCGTACAACCAACGTACGGTTCGGGAGCGCCGGTATCACGCAAAACGTACAGCAATCCGTCCGTACCGACTGCACCGCTGACGTCGAGTTTTCCATTCGGTTTTAACGGAATCTCCACCACGGGATTCTGCGCGTAACCGCGCACGTTTCCCCTACCGTCCGACACAACGAGCAGTTGTCCCGCAGGACCGCCGCCGTTGACTTTCAACGTAACCGAGTCTTCGGTATTTTTCAGCATAATACCCATTAACGAGCCCGCCGTCAACAAACGACCGAGTGCTGCCGTCACGACGGCAGAGGATTTATGAATCTGCTCGGCACGTGCAACGATATCGGTGGCATCCATTGCGATCGCCATAACCGTTGCATCCGTTGTCAAGCAGCGTATTGCTTTACCCATTATATTGCCTCTTTTCGAGTTTTATTCACCAATTTGTGCCTGTTCAACCGTTCGGGTATTACGGGCAACAAACACCATACGTTCGCAGATATCCGACGGTGCATCCGTCGTCATATCCTCATACACCGCCACGGTTTCCCATCCGTTTTCCGACAGCAGCGTACGCAAGGTGCGTTCGGAATAGGCGCGTTCACGCACCGTATCTTGGTACCGCTCATACGAACCGTCGGTTTCTTCCACGAAGAAATCAAGCAGCATTGATACCTCGTGAGTGCGCGGCAAATAGCGATTGCGCCACACGCACATCAATCCCGCTTGCTCCGCAACGAAGGCGGTATCACGAAGCACCTCGCGGTGTTTATAGATGGTGTTCACGTCAAAGATAAACAGTCCGCCCGGCTCCACGAACAAACGCGCGCGGCGAAACACCTCCGCCAACTGTTCCGTGCGGCACAGATGATTTAAGCTATCCAACGTACATACCGCGCCGTCCGCCGTGCCATAGAGATCAAGTTCGCACATATCTTGGCAAAGCAACAACGCATCTGCGCCGAGTTTTTCTCTCGCACGCATCAGCATCGTGTCGGAACCATCCACACCGATGGTATCCACACCGCGTTTTTGCAGTTCAGCCATAAGGCTACCCGAACCGCACGCAATATCCAATACCGTACGCGGCTTTTGACCGTGACGATCAAATAACTGCAGTAAATACTCTGCCCGTGCAGCATAATCGACATCTGTCATCAGGGCATCGTAAAACGCTGAAAAATCGCCATATCCGCTCATTTCGATTCCCCTCCGAGCATTTCTTTTGCGGCACGAATTGCGGTATCCGTCACCTCACCGCCGATAATGCGGGCAAGTTCTCTCTCTCGGTCAGCGCGGGAAAGCGGGGTAACGTCGGTAAACGTACGACCGTCGCGCACGGATTTTTCAATGAGGAAATGCTCGTTTGCCTGCGCGGCGATCTGTGCCAAGTGCGTAACGCACAACACCTGATGACGGTCACGACTTTCTGCTGTTTGGCGCAGACGCGCACCGACTTTAAGCGCTGCTCTGCCGCTGATACCGGTATCGATCTCATCAAAAATGAGAGTATCCACTTCATCGGCATCGGCAAGCACCGATTTGATTGCCAACATAATGCGCGACAGTTCGCCACCCGAAGCAATACGTGCAAGCGGTTTGGGCAATTCACCCGCATTAGCAGACAACAGAAATTCAATTTTATCAGCACCGTTCACGCCGAGAGAAATCGGCTGACGGTCAATTGTCAAGGTAACATTCGGCATATCGAGGAATGCCAACTGTTCTTTTACCGCTTTGGCAAACCGCTCGGAGGCGGCTGATCTGGCAACGGTAAGAGCGGCGGCTTCGCGTTCTGCGATTGCAAACGCTGTCCGTTCACGTTCGGCAAGTTCCCGTTGCCGTTCATCCGATAACTCAATCTGCCGATATTCCACTTTGGCATTTTCCAAAAATGCCAATACGTCCGCTGTTGTAGCGCCGTACTTCACGGTCAGACGGCGAATCACCTCTAACCGATTTTCCACCTCGTCCAATTCACGAGGATCAAAGTCCAAAAGGTCGGTCAATTCCTGCAGTTCGTCCGACGCCGCTTGCAACTCGTACAAGGCGTTTTGCAGTTGTTCGGATACGGTTGCCGCCTGATCCATATACCGCGCGGCATACCGCACCGAAGATACCGCCTGCTCCGCCATGGACACCGCACCGTCGCTCTCCTCATCGCCGAGTAACAACGCGTTTGCGGCGTTCAATTGGGACGCGACTTTTTCCGCATTACGAAATAACGTGCGACGCGCTTGCAGGTCCTCTTCCTCACCGGCAGTCAAGTCGGCAGCTTCGATTTCATTTATCTGAAATGCTAACATATCCAACCGACGTGCTTTTTCCGATTCATCTAAATCCACACTGTTCAGTTCGCCGACGATCTGCCGCCATTCACGATACGCGGCGGCATACCGTTCACGCTGTTCGGTCAGTTCACCGAAGCGATCCAAATAGTCAAGATGACTATCCACCGAGAACAAGGCTTGATTTTCGTGCTGACCGTGCAGATCAACCAGCACCTTGCCGATCTCTCGCAACAGTGCCGCCGTAGCAGGTCTGCCGTTTACACTGCAAGAACTTTTCCCTTCGGCAGAGATCGTTCTGCCAATAAGCAGATTTCCATCCTCGTCCGGTGAAAAACCCAGCGTTTCAAGCTGTGCCGTTGCGTACGGCGACAGTTCATTAAACAACGCCGTGACGTGTGCGGCATCACTGCCGGTACGCACCAAGTCACGGCGAGTGCGCTCACCCAAAACGGCGTTTATCGCATCAATAACGATGGATTTACCCGCACCCGTTTCACCTGTCAAGGCTGTAAAGCCCGCAGTAAAGCGAATGTCTGCCCGCTCAATAACGGCAATATTCTCGATGTGCAAGCAATCCAGCATGGTGTATCACCTCTTACAGTAAACCGATTAAAACGCTTAACCGCGTTGTAATTTCTTAAGTTCTTCCACAAGTTCCACGGCACTCTCGGTCGTACGGGTAATGCAAACAAAGGTGTCCTCACCGGCAAGCGTACCGACGACCGATTCCCATTGCAAAGAATCCATTGCCGCACACGCCGCTTGCGCCATACCGGACATACATTTGACGACCACCAAGTTACAAGCAAAATCAATGCTGACAACGGCATCCTGGAAAATGGACATAAATTTGGTAGCAACCTGCTCGCCACCCGCCTTCATCACGGAGTAGCAATATTTGCCGTCGCTGTTCAAAATTTTAATAAGCCGAAGTTCCTTGATATCGCGAGAAACCGTCGCTTGAGTCGCCACGTAACCGTTTTCCTCCAACGCGCGAATCAACTCATCCTGCGTTTCAATGCTGCGACTTTGTATGATCTCCAAGATCTTCGCCTGGCGTTTGACTTTCATAGTGTTTATACCTTCCTGTTCGTCAGTTTATCATCCAAGACCTGATAAAAGGGTTTTTGCTTGAGTTTGATAAGCTTTGCACAAGTATCGGAACGCGATACGCGCACCCGTCCACCTTCCGTAATACGGATGGCTTCCTCGCCGTCTACCGTAACGAACACCGACGATTCCGAGCGTTCGGGAGTAAGTGTTAACACGGCATCCTGATCGAAAATGTACGGACGACTATGTAAGGAATGCGGACAAACGGGGGTCAACAACAAGCACCGCAAAGCGGTATCTACGATAGGGCCACCCGCCGACAAGGAATACGCGGTAGATCCCGTTGGCGTTGCCACGATCACGCCGTCCGCCTGATACGTTGAAACCGGTTTTTCGCCGTTTTGCACGTGAACCTCAATCATACGGGACAAGGCACCACGGGAGATTACCGCCTCGTTCAAAGCACTGTATTGCTCGGTGCCGTTTTCAGTATCCACGCGAATATCCAAAAGCATCCGCTCTTCAATATCGTAATCACCGCTGATAAGGCGATTGAGTTCCGATAATTCCGACAGTTCCAAGCCTGCCGTAAAACCTAAGCGGCCGCTGTTGATGCCGAGCACCGGTTTTCCAAAAGCAGCGGCTTTTTTTGCCGTATGGATAATCGTACCGTCACCGCCAATGGCGATGGCAACGTCACAATTTTCAAGAAGTTCCGCCATATCCCGCGGCGGGAACGCCGTGTCACGCGGCACGGTAACCGTCACGTCCATTGCTGACAAGGCTTGTTGCACCTGCAAAAAAGCACTTTTCCCGTCAGCCGTTTTGGTGTTGGGAATTACGGTAATATTCACGAAACGCACCTCCTGTCAGTGCAAAGAAAATGTGGTGTCTACCAGTTGCCGAATATCCGGCAATATTGTTTGTTTGCCGCCATAGATCAATGTGGCGACGTATTCGATATTTCCTTCATTTCTGCCCGCACCACCCGTGATGGGCGATGCCGTGAGCGCTTGCAACGCACAGTTACATTCAGAGAACAACTCACACAACTCACGCAGTACCCGCACGTGGACACGGCGGTCACGCACGATGCCGTTCTTGCCGACATCTGCCTTTCCCGCCTCAAACTGCGGTTTAATGAGCACCAACAACCGCGCGCCTTCGCGCAAATACTCAAACACTGCCGGCAATACCGTACGGATCGAAATGAACGACACGTCCATAGAAAGCAGATCAACCGAATGAGGTGCGATCACTGCTGACAGGGTATCCCTGTCACGAATGTCTGTCCCCTCTAAATTCACCACGCGCGGATCGGCAAGGAGTGTCGGATGCAATTGTCCGTGACCGACATCGATCGCATACACGCGATCCGCACCGCCAAGCAGCATACAATGCGTAAATCCGCCCGTCGAAGCGCCGACATCCATCGCAATACACGGTTGCGGCAAAGGCGAAATTGCCTGTAACGCCGCTTCCAGTTTCAAACCGCCGCGACCGACGTAGCGCGGTGCATCGGCTGTGCAAGACAGCACGTCATCCGTACCGATAACCGTAGACGGCTTGGTGATGACTTTGCCGTTGACCGCAACGGCACCCGCACGGATCAGTTCCTTGGCTTTATCACGGCCCGTCGCATAGCCTTCTGCCACGACGCGGGCATCCAAGCGTTCACTTTCTGCCACGCGGCAAATCCTCCTGCAACAGTGTTTTAACCATACTGCTAACGTCCAACTTGCACAGTTTTAAGCCATCCTCTACCGAGCAAGTGGGAACGAAGCCGTCTATCGCGTGGATCTCGTACTTGCCGCGATAACGCGTTTCCATAAGTTGGGCACCCAGTTGCTGGGCAATACCGCCGTTTTTGGAACCTTCTTCAAAGAATACGATTCGCTGATACTGACGGCTGAGCGCCAGCACCTCCTCGGGAATCGGATGAATACGGGTCAACTTAATAACCGATACCGGCATTACTTCCTGTACCTTCTGCACCGCTTGTAACACGTTAGAGAACAGTCTGCCGTAAGTGATAACAACAGTACGCGCCGAAGGATCACGGAAATGCGTAAACGGCTTATAGTCAGACTTGTACAAATCCAGATGCGGGAATTGCCCGCCTTTCGGGTATCGAACGGCGGCAATGCCATCCGTTTCGTATAAGGCTTGCTTCAACGTAATAGCCAGTTCATCGTAAGTGGACGGCGCAAAGATTGTGGTATTCGGTACGGTGGATAAAAACGGTACGTCGAAAATACCTTGATGCGTTTCACCGTCATCCGGCACCACACCTGCGCGATCGATTGCCAATACGATATGGTTATTCATAATAGCCGTATCATTCAGCAATTGGTCATAACTACGTTGCAAGAACGTGGAATACACCGCAAATACAGGTAAATACCCTCCAACGGCAAGTCCGGAAGAAAAGGTTACGGCATGCTCTTCCGCAATACCTACGTCAAAAAAGCGTTTCGGGAACTGTCTGGCAAACGTGGAAAGACCCGTGCCGCCCGTCATAGCGGCGGTAGCAACGCAAATTCTCGGATCTTCCTCCGCTAATTTGCACAACTGATCACCGAAAGCCGTAGAAAAGTTCGGTCCCGACTTGGCAGTGGTCATACCGGTTTTAGGATCAAAAGCCGAAATACCGTGGTATTTATCAGGGTTTTGCATAGCGGGGGTATACCCCTGCCCTTTCACCGTATCCACGTGCAGCAATACCGGACGATTGAGCGTTTTTGCTGTCTGCAGTGCTCTGGTAAGATCGTGCAGATTATGACCGTTTACAGGTCCCAAATAGTAGAAGCCCATATCCTCAAACGTGGAGCTGCTGTGATACACCGTCTTTTTGAGTCGGCGTTTCACACTTGCCACAAAACGGTGCAGCGGCTCACCAATGAGCGGGATTGCTGACAGTACGTTGCCGAAATTGTTTTTCGCCTGAACGTATCGCGTTCCCGAACGCAGCATAGCTAAATGCCGCGCTATAAAACCGACGTTGCGGCTGATAGACATTTGATTATCGTTGAGGATCACGATCAGGCGATCGTTACTGCGACCGGCATTGCAAAGTCCCTCATACGACAGACCGCCTGTCATAGCTCCGTCACCGATCACCGCTACCACGTAGCCATCATCCCCCGCCAGTGCCTTTGCCTTAGCAATACCATTGGCAGCGGAAACGGAAGTGGAACTGTGACCCGCAACGAACGCATCATACGGGCTCTCCGAAGGACGCGGAAAGCCTGAAACGCCTCCGGTCGTGCGCAGGGTGTCAAATGCTTCTTTTCGACCGGTGAGCAGCTTATGGCAGTAACACTGATGCCCGACGTCCCACACAATTTGATCGTGTGGGAGAGTAAACAGTCTATGCAAAGCCACCGTAAGTTCGACGACACCCAAATTGGAGGATAAATGTCCTCCGTTTTTGGACACTGCATCAACAATGGTATGACGCAAATCGTCGCACAACGTATCAAGTTCATCAAGAGAAAGCTTTTTGACATCCTCAGGTGTGTGGATAGTTTCTAAAACACTCATGCTTGATTCAATCCTTTTTAGTGTGTTCGGGTAAGCAAAGCATCGGCAAGGCGACACAAATCCGCGCCGTCTGCAAAGCCCTTCAAAGCCTCCTTCGCCTGCATCGTGTAAGATGTGGCAAGGGCTTGTGCCTTATCAAGGCCAAGCAAGGAAACGTAGGTGTTTTTCTCATTTTCATTATCACTGCCGACCGGTTTACCGAGTTCTTCGGCAGTAGCGGTAACATCCAAAATATCGTCAACGACCTGGAAAGCGAGCCCCAGATAATAGCCGTATCTGCCGGCACTTTCCACCTGCTCGTCCGTGCCGCCGCCAAGGATCGCACCCATACGGCACGCGGCAACGAGCAACGCCGCCGTTTTCCCTTCTTGCAGCCGCTTGAGCGTATCGAGATCGATTGAACGTCCTTCGCTGTCCAGATCTAACACCTGACCGCCGATCATACCATACACGCCTGCGTTATCCGCCAATTGAGCGGCAGCTCGCAGCGCCGCACGCGGCTCCACGTTTTCAGCCGAGAGCATAATCTCAAACGCGCGGTTGAGCAACGCATCTCCCGCTAACAACGCCATCGTTTCACCGTATTTGGCGTGTGCGGACGGTTTACCGCGGCGCAACGGGCTATTATCCATACACGGAAGATCGTCGTGCACCAACGAATAGGAATGAATACACTCGATAGCTGCCGCAAACGGCATTGCTTTATCGACCAAGCCGCCACACAAGCGGCACCATTCCAGCAACAAAACCGGTCGTATGCGTTTGCCGCCGCCTTCACACGCATAACGCATAATCTCACCAATGCCGTCATCGGTCGGCAAGAACTCGGCAAGGCGACGTTCTACCAGTTCAAGATGCTGTTGTAAGCGTTCGGTGTACAACGCCATCACGCTTCCTCCTGTCCGTTTTCGGCTGCAAGTTTGATGATCTTTTGTTCCGCGTTTTTGAGAGATTCACTGCAAAAAGCGGTCAGCGCCGTGCCTTCTTCAAACAATTTCATAGACTCGTCCAACGTTTCCTTGCCGCTTTCCAGCACGGAAACAATTTCTTCCAGGCGTTCCATTGCCTGCTCAAACGTCAATTCTTTCACGATAACACCTCTTTTTCGGTTACCCTGCATCGGATCGTGCCGTCCGCCACGCGTACGGCGAGTGACTCATCAACAGCCACGTCTTTCACCGAATGAACAAGTCCTTTTTCGGTATGCACCGTAGCATAGCCACGGGAAATCACCTGCAGAGGACTGAGCACGTGCAGTTTGCCCGCTGCCGTCGCCAAACGGCGGTCGGCACGGGAAAAATTAAGCTTTGCGGCGGCAGAAAAGCGTTTGACCGTTCCGTCGAGCCGCATCATACGCTCCTCCACCGAATATAACGGTGACGTCAAACAGCGTTTGCTCTTGAGAAGCGATAATTTGTTTTGTTTATGTGTAAGGGCTGCATTGAGTGCGCGACCGGCAGCCGCACGCAACATGGCGATGCGTTCCGCAAGTTCCCGACAATCCGGCACGGCAAGCTCGGCTGCCGCCGACGGCGTGGGAGCGCGCAGATCGGCAACAAAATCACAAATAGTAAAATCCGTTTCGTGACCGACCGCGGAGATAATCGGGATACGGCACGCGGCAACCGCACGGGCAACCGCTTCGTCATTAAACGCCCACAGATCTTCCAGTGAGCCGCCGCCTCTGCCGATGATAATAACATCCGGAGCGTTTGACACTTCCATTGCATCAAACGCGGAAAGCGCTTCAACCAACTGCTTTGGGGCACCTTCCCCCTGTACCAACACAGGGAGCAACATCACTTCCGCCAAGGGATAGCGCCTGCCAAGCACGTTGAAAATATCACGCACAGCAGCACCTGTCGCGGCGGTAATAACACCTACCCGCTTTGGATATCGCGGTAACGGACGTTTGCGCGATTCATCAAACAAACCTTCGGCACTCAGCCGATTTTTCAATTGTTCAAAAGCAATCTGCAGTGCGCCGGCACCGTCCGGCTGCAGGTCATCAATATAGACTTGAAACGAGCCGTCCTTTTCATACAGCGATACCCGCGCACGTGCAATCACCTTCATACCGTTTTCCGGTACGAAACGAAGGTGAACCGCTTGCGAGCGGAACATCACCGCTTTGACGACAGCATTTTCATCCTTGAGGGACATATACAAATGCCCCGATTTGTAGTGATTAACAAAATTACTGATCTCGCCGCTAATCAAGACCTGTGCCAATTGCGCATCACTTTCAATCAACGAGCGCACATAGCGGTTCAGCTGACTGACGGTAATGACTGTCATATCAATTGGTCACCTCCAGCACGGAGCGCGGTCAAAACAGCAATTCCGGCAGCGTTATCCGCCGAGTATACAGGTGGCGCAAAGACACCGTTAAACCGTTCCTGCAAGGCAGCACGCAACAGTGTGTTGGACATAACACCGCCGGCATATACAATCGGCATATTACCATACTGTTCCAGTAAGCGCTCCGTCATGGTGATCAGCGCCGATTGGATGCTCAACAAGCAAAACCGTGCCACTTCGGCATCGGGTACGCCATCTTGGAGTAAGCGGCGGCACTGATTTTCCACACCCGACAGATGGCAATCGGCGCCTTCCATCGACGGTTTCGGCAAACGCACGGTATCCGCTTGCTGCGACAGCTTGTCCAGTGCAGGTCCCGCCGGAAACGGCAATCCCAATAAACCGCCCACGCGATCAATAAGTTGTCCCGCTTTTAAGTCCAGCGAACGTGCAACCGACGCACAAGAAATAACCGTTTCGGGGTGCGGCTGAACAAGTAACGCCTCAGTCGTGCCGCCGGACACGTGAAATGCCAAAAAGGGCTCGTGCCGCAGCGACAACCGCTCGGCACCGTACAGTGCCGCCATCACGTGACCTTGTTGGTGAGTAAACCGATACAAAGGCTTATCAGCTGCTGCCGCAAGTGCGCGCGCCGTTCCCTCACCTGCCAAGAAGCAAGGCATATACGAGCCTTCCGATTCCATCGGTCGATCCGATACGCCAAAGGCGGCGGGCGCTACGGTACCCGTTTCGGCAAACAACTGCTCAACAAGTATCGGCAGCTGCTTAACGTGATGAAAGACAGCGTCGCTTTGACGAAGCCCCATCTCCCCCGCTTTGACCGGTAAAAGTTGTTTTACTTGCCAAAGCGCCCCCGTCGCTGCATCAAATGCCGCGGCGGAGGTCGTATAATTGCTGGTGTCCAGCCCTATATAAAAGCTCATATCATGCCTCGTGCCGACGGGCAATACCGCCCAACACGCCGTTAATAAACGAGGCGTCGGCGTCGCCGCCGTAACGTTTGGCAAGTTCGACCGCCTCGTTGATGGATACACTGACGGGAATAGAACTTTCCCACAGCATCTCATAGATCGCAAGGCGCAGGATCGCCAAAGCAACACGGGACAAGCGATCCTTACTCCACTTGTGGGAACATTCCGAGATCTGTGTGTCGATCTCCTCGGTATGTGCTAACACACCTTCTGTGAGCGACAGCGCGAACGGATCGCGCACAACCTCTCTGGCTTCACCCGCATTTTCCAATATTTCATCAAGCGGTGTATCCGAAAAACTTTTTTCGAACAACAACACAAACGCAAGCTCTCTTGATTCCCGTCGCGTCATACTACGCCCTTGCCTTTCTTTTTGACAAAATAGAGCAAAAGCCCTCTACACGATTGCAGAGGGTTGTACTCTTTATTCCGCTGTTTCCTTCTTTTCTGCTTCCTTGGCTTCATCCAGTACGATACCGGCAATGTGAACATTGACCTTGGTAACCGGACGACCCGTCATGGACTGAACCTCATCCTTGACAACGCGCTGCACTTCACCGGCAACTTCCGGAATGCGCACGCCCGCTTTCAGGTTGATATACAAATCCACGATGGTTTCACTTTCGTTATTGACAACCGCCACGTATCGGGTGGCAGAATTGCCGACCAATCCGCGCAAGTCTTTGGTACGGGGAGCCATACCCGCCACGCCCGGTACTTCAACAGCCGCCGTGCTGGCAATCGTTGCGATCACTTCTTCGGAAATGATGCAGCGCCCTTCCGGAATTTGATATCCTTTGTCACCCATAACGATGACCTCCTTTGCATTTATGGATATATTATATACCATAAAGTACCCGAAGGGCAACTATTTTTTATCATTTTACTGTTACAATATTAATATTTTGTGCCAAAATATCCGCTTGAGAGGTTACGACCTGCGAAATTTTAGCAGTATCCTGCACAGTTAGGCTATCACTTTGTACCACTACACTGCACGCATCCTCGGCAATATACACCACACAATCCGCAAAACCCTTCGCTTTGATAAGGCTTTCAATGTTGCTTTCCTGTTCAATCGCCTTGGTGATAGCGATCACTTCGGCAGTAACCGTTTGTTTTTGCTCGTCGGTCGCTTTGACGTCATTTAATACGTCTTTTACCGTCTGTACCGCTTCCTCACGAGCAGCTTCACGACTTTCACGCGCCTGTTCAAAATATTCCGCCGCCGTCGGTGTATCGGTCGCCCCGTTCACGTTGATGGCTTCGCCCAGTGTTTTATCTTCGCTTGGTTGTTCCGTTTGCATATTATTTACTATGCTGTTCGTGCCGCCTGCAAAGAAATAATTTAAATAGATCGCCACTCCAAGGGCAAGCACTAACGTGCCGAGTAACACTGTCTTTTTGCCAAGAAACTTTTTCATATGATAACTCCTTTACGAAAGTTTTGTAATACAAACACGTTTGGAAGAAACGTTTAGAGCAACTGTCACCGCTTGTGACACGCGAGCGCGCACCGCCTCGTCATCTCCCCCTTCACACACTACCACCACGCCACGTACGGTTGGTTGAATTTCTGTTATAAGTAACCCTTCTCGACCGTTATCGGTATCAATAAGGACCGCTGTGCTTTCATTGTCATCTCGCTGTGTCAGCCGCGTATCCCCATCGCTGACGTCTTCCTGGCGATCGGTATTGGTTTTTTGCTCGGTCGCGTAAACGTATTCGACACCGTTCTCGAGCGTTACCATAACTCGGCACCTGCCCGCACCGTCAATACTTGCAATCAACGCAGTCAGTTGTTCCTCCGTACGACGAATAAAATCATCCGCGGTCAGCACCTCCGTCGTATCAACTTTTTCGGGGATAAATTCAGGAATAACAAGCAATGCCACTCCTAAAATCCCACATACAATCAGTACTGCACGCGCCTTTCCGGAAGCCAAAAACGGCCGCAAACGTCCTGTCCATACTGATATCATTTCTCGCAATTTTCCTCACTCCTCCGCTTCCACAACAACCGTCGTCCCTAAACTCTTTTCCAACACCTCCCGCACCAACGACGCTCCGGGTACACTTTGTTTGT
The DNA here is from genome assembly GCA_045630765.1 of Acutalibacteraceae bacterium. Lineage (GTDB taxonomy): Bacteria > Bacillota > Clostridia > Oscillospirales > Acutalibacteraceae > RGIG3009. The sequence continues at coordinate 23,272 of JAZQTM010000037.1, forward strand.
CCACGTAGATCGTAATCCGCTTCATATATATGCCTCCCGATTCCAAAGTATCCGTGATCACTTCCACTTTTTTGGGACAAAGTTCTCTTTCCGCCATCGCCTCCTCTACAAATGCAACAGCTGCCGCCTCTACCTGTTCCGTTAACTGCTCTGTCACGCGTTCTTCTAACAACTCCGTCACAACATCCGACGGTAACAGATCGATTTTCAGTTCGGGTAACGAAGTGATATGCAAGAGCGGCAGCACCAACGCACAGAGAAAAAAAGAGGACGTTATCAGCGAAAACAGCTTGCCGCTTCCCGCTTTCGGTGCAAGCAAACGAACCGCCGAGCACCCGAGCGCCGCCATACAAACTGCGGCGCTCCACGCACGAATCTCACTCACGTCGTTCCTCCCGCCGCAACGGCAAGGACGGTCATTGATATCGTCAGCAACATTCCGCTGACGCATAACACGCCCACCAAGCATCTTGTAATACCGTGCGCCGTTTTAAGAAGCCCCGAAAACGACGACAATTCAAACAGATCGGCAGCCATCTCACCCACCGACAGCATCACGTTCCAAATTAAGCAAGACAACAACGGCGGCAAGATAATAATGAGCGTCGCCGTGACGCCAAAGCACCCAACCGTTGACCGCAACAGATGCAAACATCCGCGAATGGTCGAAAACGCTTCACTGATCGACCCTCCAACGACCGGTACAAAATGAGAAATGGAGAATCGCAAGGCACGATCACTGAGCTTATCCGCTGCCCCACTTACAAACGTCTGTAGCGACAATATACCGGTAAACAGCACCATCCCCAACGTTAACAGCCAAGTCGCCGTCTTGCCGATCATAGCACCGACCCGACCGAGTTTCAGTTCCGGTGTCAGCGAACCGGTCAGTCCCAATGCCAGTGAAACGGATAAAAGCGGTACGATCCACGAGCCCGCCGCAAACGACAATAGTTCGGCAGCATACAATACAACCGATTGAAAGGATAGCGCAGCCGATACATGACCGCTGCTCACAAGAATTCCCGCATACACCGGCACGAAACTGCCCATAAACACCGATACCGATTCCATTGCCTCGCTTACACGCTCCAATTGACCGGAAAGAGGTACCATCACCGTCCCGCACGCCGCCAACGCACAAATAACACCAAACACCGACGATACTTCCTCGGTGTGCAAAGTATGACGCATACCGTCCACCCAAGCATAGATGAGCAACACGCCAAGTACCGTTCCACCCGCCGCAAGCGGTCCGCCCGCCGCGCTTTTGAACAAGCCCCACAATTCATCAAGAAACGACTTGGTATCCAACTCCGTAAAGGTATCGGCCTGCAACGAGTCGATATTCAGCCGCTCAAGAAGTTCCCGCGTTTCTTTCGGCAAAGCCTCTAACAGTTCTTGCCCGCCACTTGCTTCCAGTTGTTCCTGATACAATTCGTCAAGTGTCTGCGCCCGTGCGGGAAATCCACACAGTATAAGCAAGATGACCGTACATATCGCAACTTTCACGCCACCTTATCCTTTCTCAATAAGCGACAACGCAATACTGCCGATCTTCTGAAATAAAGGAAGCGCAAGTGCCAGCAAAGTCAGCTTCCCCGCCAGTTCTGTTTTGACGGCAAGCCCCTGCTCTCCTGCATCACGGCAAGCGTCGGAGGCCAACTGCGTAATCAGGCAGATCCCCAGTGACTTAAACAAAATTTGTATGTATTCCCCCGTCAGCCCGCTCGCTTGAAGCATTGTTCGGATATCCTCAAACAACGGTGCCATAACCTTGAGCGCCGCAGTCACCATTACGATTCCTGCGATCAGCGTCACGCCCATTGCTTGCTCGGGATTCGACCGACGCAGCATCACAGCCAAAAACGCGGTGATAACCGCCACCGCCGCTACCGCCATCCAGTCCATCGTTACAACCCAAACACCGATTTAACCATACGAAACAGATCGCTGATCTCGGTTACAATCATAGTCAGCACCACAATCAATCCCGCAAGCGTCGTCAGCATCGCTTGTTCCTCGCGTCCGGAGCGTATCAGCACTTGATTCAGCACCGCTACAATAATACCGATCGCCGCAATCTTGAAAATCAGATCCACTTCCATCGTGCTTCGCCTCTCTTTTTTCACAAAAGCAGAAGTGCCAATGCACTGCCGCCACAAACTCCGAGCGCCACATACAAACTGCTCCGTGCACACGCCTCTTTCTTGCGTTCTTCCAAGCAGTCACGCACCTGTCGGGAATACTGCTCGCAATGGCGGATCTCCCCGACGACGTCAGACGTACCAAGCGCATCCGTAAAATTAAGAAACAAACTTCGCTCCCGTTCGGAGAGCATCCACACACGGCACTGCTCCGTTGCCGAAGACCGCCACGCTGCGCGAAATTCACCGTCCGAGGAGAGCCGTTTCACCGTTTCCTGTAAAAGTGTGAACGTTAAAAATTCCGGCATATCGGCAAGCACGCGCAACACGTCGGCAACCGACATCGTCGTATAACGAATCTGTTCGGACAGCACTTGCAAAAACCGTTCAAACAACGACAGCGCGGCAATACGTTGTTTCAGCATATGTTGCGCCATCATCCCCACACCGGTCCCCGCCAGTAACAGTGCTGTTACTCCGAGTGCTTTCACGTAACCATTCCTCCGTTCGCAACACCCGCGCGATCTTACCCGGTGATCGTCGGCCGTGCAATTGAATCAAATATTCAAACACACCGCGTTCCAGCATATTTCTCAATCCGTCACGGCAATGCAATTCGTGTAATGATCGTGCATGTACCGTAGCAATTGTCGGAACACCTCGTAAAAAGCCGTCGTACACCGCCGCCAATTCCGTTGCATCTCCCAATTCATCCAGCAACACCGCGCGCGGCGCCAAGCAACGCACTGCTTGCTCAATCCCGACCGCTTTAGGGGTATACCGCAACACGTCGCAACCGACAAGCGCTGTACCGCCCGACAATTCTCCCCGTTCGTCGATAACCGTTATCGGCAATCGGCGGCGGGTCAATTGCACCGCAAGATCTTGCAAAATACTGGTTTTCCCGCCGGCAGGCTCACTGCATATCAAAGCGCTGTGCACGTCATCATCACACAAAAACGGCAGCAACGTTTCAGCGCAACCGCCGTGTTCACGTTTTACACGAATACACAAGGCTTCGATTGAGCGATAACCGACCAACACACCGTTCTCCGAGAGAGCCGTTCCGGCAACGCCGACACGACAGCCACCCGCCGTCACAAACCCCCGCCGCAGTTCTTCTCGGTGTGCATATACCGAATACTGAAGCAGCCGATCAGTCGTCTGCCGAAGCAAGGCTTCACTGCACACAACGCCATAAGCGCGGTTTGCCGCGATTTCCCCTTTGACGGTGACAAACCATTCCTCCCCGCCAAGCCCGAGCGAAACGGCCTGTCCCGCGCGCAAACGAATCTCTTGCACGCGAACGCCAACCGTTTCACTTAACGAAAGCAACGGCGCTTGCAACTCTCGCGGCAATAAAGATACCGCCGCAATATACCCTTTCATGCTGTTCCCCCCTGCCTGTCCTATACCTATGCACCCGCTTGTCCCGTTAGAACAAAAAGAAAAAGCCACGGACCCGTCTTTCGACGAGCCCGTGGCTTTTGTTAGAGGGGTGTTTTGAGGAGGGGTAATATACCCAGCGTAACGAAACGGTTCCGGTGCGGCTCCATCCCCGCTTCCTGAGTACGTTTTTAGTGTAACAGATACTGTTCGTATGATTGTGAATTGAATGTGAATAAACTGTAATAAATTTTTTATTGCAAAAAAACAAACAAATGTTTGCTTTTTTCGAAAAAGTGTGTTATACTACCTACGAAAGGGTGATACAGCATGAAGCCTTTGAATGAAAAACAAGAGAAAATGTTAGCTTTTTTGAAGGAACGCATCCGCACGGGTGTCCCCCCTACCGTGCGTGAAATTTGCGCCGCCGCGGGAATCAAATCCACCTCTACGGTGCATTCTTATCTTCAAAAATTTCAAGAAGCGGGGTATATTGACCGTCAAACCGGTTTGACGCGTTCTATCCGTATGCCGGGCGAATCGGTATCACGCGTGCCGCTTCTCGGTAAAGTCACCGCCGGTCTGCCGATTTTAGCAGTCGAAGAAGTGGAGGACTACGTCCCCTATTCCGGCGGTGGATACCCGACGGAGGAATTGTTTGCCTTACGCGTATCGGGCACCAGTATGCTGAACGCCGGCATTTTGGATCGCGATATCGTAATCGTTCACAAAACACCCGCTGCCAATAACGGTGATATCGTGGTGGCACTTGTCGGCGACGAAGCAACGGTCAAACGTATCTTTTTCGAGCACGATCACATTCGTCTGCAACCGGAAAACGATGCGTTTGAGCCGATCATCGTCAAAGAAGCGCTTGTCCTGGGTAAAGTGGTATCCTTGCTGCGCAATTTCGGTTGACAAACGGGTAAAATTTGCATATACTGATACTCCGCCGTGTTTGAGAGCGCACGGCGGTATATACGGGGGCGTAAAGGTTTCGACGGGGACCGTGAGCCTTGGTAAGCGAGTAGCGGTGCAGGACCGCTATAAACCCTGCAATCTTTTAAAAACAAACGACAACTCTAAAGTTGCTCTCGCTGCTTAATTAAAGCAGCCGTTCCTCCCCGAAGTACCGCGGTCGGGGTTGGAGCGTCGATTAGCGGTGAACGTGAACAATGCGCTGTCGCGCGCGTTGTCATGACTATGCGACTACCGTAACCGAAAGCCTGCCCACCGGCGTTCGGTGAGGGGAATCCCAAAAGATCGGCTGCACTCGGAGAAAGCCTCGGTAAATGATTTTCGGACAGGGGTTCGATTCCCCTCGCTTCCACCAAAAGACAAGAAAAGCCGCTAAACAAGCGGCTTTTCTTTGTTTTTAGGCACGATTGGCAGGAATTTGGCAGAGGTAAATATTTCTATACTTTTTTAGCAAAGGATATCATACTATTTCTCGCCGTCACCGTTTCGGTTTCGCACGCCGCTGCTTGTAAGGTCCGGCGTCGTGCTCGCATCCTCCGGCTTCAAATTCGCGATATCACCGATATCTCCTTTCGGATGACGGCGCCGCATCTCCGCACGCAGCTGCTCGTCGGTGAATTGATCCAACGTTTTCGGCTCCTCGGATACGGTATCCGCGATCGATGTTTCCGCCGTATCGGCAGGATCTGCCAAGGTTGGGATGGAATTTTTCTGGCGTTTGGCGTATACTGGGTATTGACGCCACGTTGTTTTTGTGATACTCTGTGGTTGTCAGAAGCCAAGACTAATTCATCCTCCGTGGTAGTAACACGGGCAGGCCTTTGAGCCACATCAGGGTGCTTGGCTTCTTTTAATTTACCCACATTATAAACGGTGTTGATTTCACCGTTTACCCCAACTGACATTGTGATTCGATAATATTGCCCATCGTTATCCATAAAAAATGCTGTACGATAATCGAAGCCATCCCTCGCAAAGGGGTGGTTTTTTCTATCTGGCGTCAATGGCGGTTTACCGCGAGTAGAAGCTTGTGCCAGTTCATCGATATGGGTTTCCGCCGTGTCGGCAGGATCTGCCAAGGTTGGGATGGAATTTTTTCTGGCGTTTTGCGTATACTGGGTATTGACGCCACGTTGTTTTTGTGATACTCTGTGGTTGTCAGTGGTCGCCTGAGATGTGAAAGGTGAATGTGCCAAGATGGCAACATACTTTTCGCTTATAGCAGGGGCCACTTTTATTTTGGTGATATCATAGAAAAATCTACCGGTTTCAGAATTAGCAACATTGATAAGCCCACTAACCTGCATTCCATCACACAAAAGCTCAACATCATAAATACCTTGATCAGTGTCTACCACCACGACGCTGTCACCATTCGTATCTTGTTGTATGCTGTGTTTTCTCCCGCCACTTTCACCGTCACCAACTTGTTTTGTGGACTGCACCACCTGCGCGAATCGTTGCTCAATATCCCGCAACTCTTTTTCCATCGCCGTACCTTCGTACCGGCAGAAATCTGCCAAGATTTCCTACTGGGCTTCGTATCCGGCATCCACGCCGTTTTGTCCAAGCGAGTGACCTGCCTGTGCTCGATCCGCAACATCTTCCTTGACAATTTCATCGGGATTGGTTATACTGTTAGTGGACATATCTGATGAGACATCGTAAGACTTGCGATTTTTTAAATCGTCTCTTGCACCGCCCAAAGATGTGTCTTTTTTAATGCCCCAATGATATATTTGACTTTCCGGAAGATGATTTTCTCCCTCTACAACATCTCGTATTGCAACTCGTACACCCACGATGTTTTCGCCGTGTCGGCAGGATCTGCCAAGGTTGGGATGGGATTTTTTCTGGCGTTTTGCGTATACTGGGTATTGACGCCACCACCGTTTTGTGGTATAGTGGTGCGTAAGAACCGATAGTGGTACTGGGTAACGGCAATTGGAGCCTATTAACCGTCAGCCATCTATTGGTTCTATTTTTATTCGCATCCACATAAAGTATTTTGCTTTTGTTTATCAACCCTTGGGGATTGGTGTCTTTTCCGTAAGCACTTGCTATCTTTATGATATTAAGAGCGTGTCCGTTTGTATCTGTCGGATTCAGTTCTAAAACAGCTAAAACAGGAGCACCAGCCGCATCATACACCTCACCAAACAAAGTTATACGGCCGCTTACCGTATGTGACTCCATAATCAAAACTGGGTCCTCCAAGATGTTCGGCACCTGCTTTATTACGCTTTCCGTCATTTGTGGATGTTACGACATAATTCTTTTGATTTTTGAAGTGTCCCAATATATAGTCTTGGTATCAACGCCGATACTTTGTAGCACTTTGGAGGTCGTGCCAACACGTATTTTTTGACCGATCGATATTTTATCCCACCGATCAAACGCCCGTTCAAAATTAGGATCAATTGAATATTTCTTTCCTGGCAAAGCAGCGCTTTCTGTATTCGCCCTCTGCACAACCTGCGCGAATCGTTGCTCAATATTCCGCAGCTCTTTTTCCATCGCCGTACCCTCGTACCGGGTGAACAGACTTTTCACCCAGTCCCAGATACGCTGAAAGAGATTGCGGTTTTTTTGCGCCAATTCGTTGAGAGCGGCGGTATCGCGGAACAGCATTTCCCCGCAGAAATCTGCCAAGATTTCCTGCTGGGCTTCGTATCCGGCATCCACACCGTTTTGTCCGAGCGGGTGACCTGCCTGTGTTCGATCCGCAACATCTTCCTTGACAATTTCATCGGGATTGGTTATACTGTTAGTGGACATATCTGATGAGGCATCGAGGGAAATACGGGCGTTTGCTCCGCGTCCCGCACCGCCCAAGGATGTGTCTTTTTTAATACCCCAACGATATATTTGTCTTTCGGCAGGGTTAGCTATATCACGAATTGCTATTCTAACGCCAACGGTTTCGTCTCCAATCTGTACAGGCGAATAAAAATAGTTCCAACGATAAATATTGGGATCACCATCGTAATCAACGGTGGAATATAAATATCGTGCGTTTCGAAAAATTTCTTTTGTTGCATAATGGCGGTTTGGTAGCTTCGTCGTTATAGTCCACATTTCGCCACACCGCGCTGTCACGATTCGCAAAATCTTCCATGCTGATATGTTCCGCGTCACCATCCACGGTGGCGCTATTTTGTTGCTCAAAAGCGGCTGCCTACGCGGTCGCATTAGCATTTCCTTGCGCCGAAGGCACATCACCCCTCGCTTCCACCAAAAAAGAGCATCCCTTGACGGGGTGCTTTTTCACATTTTAATTCAAGTTTTTGAAACGAAAAAAGCGGCTTAATACCTTGCTTTTTTTCTTATCACACTTTATAATAACAGTAACTCTATTTTATGAGGTGTCACTATGAAAAAACGCACAAAGATATGGTTGCTTTCCGCCGTTGTTCCGGTAGTGATCGTCGGTATTGTTGTCGGCGCCGTACTGTCCTCCTCACAACGCGCGGTTTACGCTCCCGTTTCTGAACGTTTTCTGAATAAATTGGAAGCAAAAGCCGAGGCACAGCGTGATGACATTCGCAATGCGCCGAATATGAAAATCCCCGATGACGCAACGGTGATATATGTATCTCCGAACGGGGATGATGTCAACGACGGTCGATCCCCCGAAACCGCTTTCAAAACGTTGGAACGTCTCTCTTGGGAAATGTTAGACGTCGGTACGTACGTGTGCTTTGAGCGTGGCGGTATGTGGCGCGGCGAAATTTATGCCGCGCCCGGCGTGACCTATACGGCTTACGGCGAAGGCTCCAAACCGGAAATCCGCGGTTCGCTTCAAGACGGCGCCGTTGACGGCAGTTGGGAGGAAGTGGCAACCAACATCTGGCGCTATTCCGAAAAATTTAAAAAAGACGTGGGCATGATCGTCATGAACCACGGCGAAGAAAACGGCATTAAAATGCTGATGGATTACAGCGGTGAACAGACAAAAGAACGTGTTAGTGAACGGATTTGGAACGGCTATACGAGTTTAGAGAAAAACTATGAGTTTGTTCACGATTTCGGCGATCGGTATATGGATAGGACCAGTACGAAAGGCGGCTACGTATACCTTTATTGCGACAAGGGCAATCCCGCCGACGTTTGGAGCAGTATTGAATTCGTGACACTGGGCGCGATCATTCAGGTCGGCACCTTTGAAAACGTAACCATCGACAACTTGTGTCTGAAATACAAGAACTACGGTATTACCGCTAAAACCTGTGAAAACCTGCGTATTCAAAACTGCGAGATTGGCTGGATCGGCGGGTGTATTTTCAACTATTCGGAAAGCGGCGTTGCTTCCCGTTGCGGCAACGGTGTAGAGATCTACGGCGGTTGTACAAATTTTGTGTGCGACAACAACTGGGTATACCAGTGCTACGACGCCGGATTAACGCAACAATATGCCGCATCCGGTGACAACGACATCATTATGGATGGCATTTGTTACAGCAACAACGTCATTGAAAAATGCGTGTACAACATTGAATATTTCCTAGGCAAACCCCAAGACGGCGCCAATGCCACACGCTATATGGCAAATTTTGAAATCAAGAACAATTACTTCTTGGATGCGGGTGGATTCGGCATGCAACGCCCGATCAAAGAATCGGCGGCACATATCAAGGCTTGGGATCACCGAAACACGGTAGAAGGTGAAATCGTCATTGAGGACAACGTGTTTTTACGTTCGGAACGTATGATGATTCATACGGGATGCGGGCAGGAGGAAGACGCCCCTCTCTATCGTAACAACATCTTTGTTCAGTACGCAGACGGAGAATGGGGACGTCACGGTAAAGTACCGACAACCCTCCAAATGTATACGCTTGACACTATCCAAGCGGATATTTATCAAGAAAACGACTTTTACGTTATCGAGCAATAAAAGGAGGGCGTCCGAACATGGCAAACAAACAAATCCCCATTATCACCGAAGAACAGTTGCGCGCATTCCAAGCACAAGCCGATGCACTGCGTGAGGAGATCTTAAACGCCTCGAATATGGAAATCCCCGAGGGCAGTACCGTTTATTATCTTTCGCCAAACGGCAACGACAACCACGACGGTCGCTCCCCTGCTACCGCCTGGAAAACCATCGCGCGCCTCAAAGCCGCAACTCTCCCCTACGGTGCGTACGTGTGCTTTGAACGCGGTGGTATGTGGCGCGGAAAATTCGATGCCACTGCAGGTGTAACGTACACCGCTTACGGTGAAGGTCCAAAGCCCGAATTGCGCGGTTCGATGTACGACGGTGCCGTTGACGGTTGGTGGGATGAAGTTGCGCCGAATATTTGGCGGTATTCCAAGACATTTCCCGGCGACGTGGGTATGATCGTGATGAACCACGGCGAAGCGCACGGCATCAAAATGCTGATGGATTACAGCGGTGAACAGACAAAAGAACGTGTTAGTGAACGGATTTGGAACGGCTATACAAGCTTGGAAAAGAACTACGAGTTCGTTCACGATCTCGGCGAGCGTCACGTAAAAAATTCAAATATTGAAAATCCCGGATACGTGTATATGTACTGCGATAAAGGAAATCCCGCAACCGTCTTTGACAGCATTGAATTCATCGATTTGGTCGCTATCATTTCCATACGCAAACGTGATGATATCACCATTGATAATTTGTGCTTAAGATACAGCAATTTCGGTATATCCGGCGGTAAAGATAACCTCCACATTCGCAACTGTGAGATCGGCTGGATCGGCGGCTGTATCATGGGCTATACCAAAACCGGCATTGCTTACCGCTACGGTAACGGCGTAGAGATCTACGGCGGATGCCGAAATTTCGTGTGCGATCACAACTGGGTATACCAGTGTTACGACGCGGGATTAACGCAGCAGTATTCCGCCACCGGCAATAACGACATCATTATGGACGTCGTATATTACCAAAACAACCTGATTGAAAAATGCGTGTACAACATTGAGTATTTCCTCGGAAAACCCGAGGAAGGTTCGAACGCGACACGCTATATGAGCAATATCCATATCCAAGACAACATTTTGCTGGACGGCGGCGGTTTCGGTATGCAGCGCCCCGACAACTCCAGTCCTGCACTTATCAAGGGTTGGGAACATATGAACACTGTCAAGGGCGATTTTATCATTGAAAACAACCTTTTGATACGTTCTGAAAGAATGATGATCCACACCGCTTGTGAAAAGCAGGAGGAGGCTCCCGTGTATCGCAATAACGTCTTTGTACAGTACGACGATGGACAGTGGGGTCGCCACGGCGCTATGCCCACCACCCTTCAGATGTACACCGACGAGATAGCAAATGCTGAAACATTCGCCGACAACGAGTTCTACGTGGTCAAAAAATAAAGGAGGATTTGTCATGCAAGTCATCACCGACAAAAAGCGACAAGAATTATACGCACAAGCCGACGCACTGCGTGAGGAGATCTTAAACGCCCCGAATATGGAAATCCCCGAGGGCAGTACCGTTTATTATCTTTCGCCAAACGGCAACGATAACAACGACGGTCGCTCCCCCGCCACCGCCTGGAAAACGATTGCGCGCCTCAAAGCCGCAACTCTCCCCTACGGTGCGTACGTGTGTTTTGAACGCGGTGGTATGTGGCGCGGAAAGTTCGATGCCACTGCAGGTGTAACGTACACCGCTTACGGTGAAGGTCCAAAGCCCGAATTGCGCGGTTCGATGTACGACGGCGCCGTTGACGGTTGGTGGGACGAAGTCGCGCCGAATATTTGGCGGTATTCCAAGACATTCCCCGGCGACGTGGGTATGATCGTGATGAACCACGGCGAAGAAAACGGCATTAAAATGCTGATGAATTATACGGAAGAACAAGCCAAAGAGGTCGTCAGCAAACGTGATTGGAACGGCTATATCAGTTTGGAAAAGAACTACGAGTTCGTTCACGATCTCGGTGAGCGTCACGTGAAAAATTCAAACATTGAAAATCCCGGATACGTGTATATGTACTGTGACAAAGGGAACCCCGCAACCGTCTTCGACAGCATTGAATTTATCGATTTGGTTGCTATTATTTGCATACGCAGACGCGATGATATCACCATTGATAATTTGTGCTTAAAATACAGCAATTTCGGTATATCGTCCGGCAAAGACAATCTGCGCATCCAAAACTGCGAGATCGGCTGGATCGGCGGTTGTATTCAAGGGTACACGGCAACCGGTTGCGCCTGGCGTTATGGAAACGGCGTGGAAATTTACGGCGGCTGCCTCAACTTTGTATGCGATCACAACTGGGTATATCAATGCTACGATGCCGGATTAACACAGCAGTACTCCGCTCGCGGCACCAACGACGTCATAATGGACGGTGTCTTTTATACTCGCAACTTAATTGAAAAGTGCGTATATAGCATTGAGTATTTCCTTGGCCACCCGGAAGGAGACGTAACCCCAACGCGCTATATGTCAAACTTCCATATCAAAGATAACCTTTTATTGGATGCGGGCGGATTCGGTATGCAACGCCCTGAAAAATCCTCTCCCGCCCATATCAAAGGTTGGGATCATATGAATACCGTCAAAGGCGAATTCATCGTTGAAAACAACCTCTTGATGTGTTCCGAGAAAATGATGATCCACACCGCTTACGAAAAACCGGAAGATGCTCCCGTGTACCGCAACAACCTCTTCGTGCAATACGAAGACGGACAGTGGGGGCGCCATGGCGTTAAACCCTCGACTCTCCAAATGTATACGGATGATGTTGCCGAGCAATATCCCGAAAACGAGTTTTACGTAATCAAAAAATAAAGGAGTGATTTGTCATGCAAGTCATCACCGATAAAAAACTACAAGAATTATACGCAAAAGCCGACGCCCTGCGCGAGGAGATTTTAAATACCCCGAATATGGAAATCCCTGCCGGCAGCATCGCCTATTATCTATCGCCGAACGGCAACGACAACGACGACGGTCGCTCCCCCTCCACTGCTTGGAAAACGATCGCTCGCCTCAAAGCTGCAGAACTCCCCTACGGCGCGTACGTGTGTTTTGAACGCGGTGGTATGTGGCACGGTAATTTTGAGGCGCGTCCGGGTATAACTTACACTGCGTATGGTGAAGGTCCAAAGCCCGAGTTGCGCGGATCTGCGTATGACGGTGCCGTAGATGGTTGGTGGGATGAAGTTGCGCCGAACATTTGGCGGTATTCCAAGACGTTCCCCGATGACGTCGGCATGATCGTAATGAACCACGGTGAAGTAAACGGGATTAAAATGCTGATGGATTATACAGAAGAACAAACTAAAGAGGTCGTCAGCAAGCGGGATTGGAACGGCTATACGAGTTTAGAGAAAAACTATGAGTTTGTTCACGATTTCGGCGATCGGTATATGGATAGGACCAGTACGAAAGGCGGCTACGTATACCTCTATTGCGACAAGGGCAATCCCGCAACAGTCTTCGACAGCATTGAATTTATAGATCTGACACCAGTCATCCGAGTCCGCACACACAACGACGTCACCGTAGATAATCTTTGTTTAAAATACGGCAACTTCGGTGTGTCGGCGGGTACCGTAGCCAATCTATGTGTTCAAAACTGCGAGATCTGCTGGATCGGCGGTTGTATTCAAGGATACACCAAAGAGGGGCGCGCTTGGCGCTACGGTAATGGTGTGGAAATCTATGGTGGTTGTACAAATTTTGTGTGCGATCACAACTGGGTGTACGAGTGCTACGACACCGGGCTTACACACCAACTCCAGCGTGGCCACACGAACGACGTTATTATGGATGGTACATACTACACAAACAATCTCGTCGAAAAATGTAACTGGAGTATTGAATACTTCTTGGGAGCACCGGACGAAGGCTCTAATGCCACACGGTATATGGCAAACTTCCACATCCAAAATAACATACTACTGGACGCAGGATACGGCTTCGG
>JAZQTM010000038.1:0-14028 GCA_045630765.1 Acutalibacteraceae bacterium
AGGTGTGCGAGGAGAATTTAGCAAAAAGCAAAAAAGCGGAGGAAAGTTAAAAGTCCGCCCGAGGGAGGTCGTTTGTACAGCGCGGCAGGGCGGTGCAACTCTACGCCCTAAAAACGTCACACCGTGACGTTTTCTTAACGCCCGTTCGACTCCTGTCACTCTCGTCTGAAAACGGTACGAATATCAAAATGCGGCCTCTTGTCGTTTGCTTCGCGTTCGCTCGCAAACGGAGGCTTGCGCACAGCGCTGCGCCATTTTCGGCGGCAAACTTGCCACCGGCAACTTTGCTGACCGCCGAAACCCTCTCGGGTTCAAGAGGCCGCATAACGACTGGCACGAGGACAAAAAATGAGGGTAGCCAAATGGCTACCCTCATTTTTGGTCCGAGTGACAGGAGTCGAACCTGCGGCCTCTTGAACCCCATTCAAGCGCGCTACCAATCTGCGCTACACCCGGATGTGCTTATCCATTATAGCAAAATCCGTCGGGTTGTCAAGAGCAAAACATAAAAAATCTAAAAAAATACACGCGCACGCACAAATTGACTTATTTGTTACCTTGTGATATAGTGGCATATATAGGGGTGGTGAGCGCATGAAACTGATTGATATTACCCGCGAACTGACGAGGGCACCGGTTTATCCGGGTGATCCCGCGCCGAAGCTGGAACCGCTGGCACGTATGTCGCACGGTGACGTGTGCAATACGACGGCGATCTCCGCTTGTTTACATAACGGCACGCACATGGATGCACCGCGGCACTTCTTGCCGGACGGCACTTCCGTTGATAAAGTGGAGTTGGATGCTTGTATCGGTGAATGTGTCGTGATTGAATGTGACGGTTTGCTGCTCGGTGACCGTGCGGAGGAACTGTTACCTTATCTGAAAAAGCGAGTGCTGTTCAAAGGCTCCGTACAACTTTCTCCCAGTGCCGCGTTCGTGTTGTCGGACGCGGGGGTGCTGTTGCTCGGTGTGGAAGGACAGTCGGTTGCTCCGCCTCAATACACCGCCGAGGTGCATCGCCAATTACTCGGTACGGGAATGGTACTGTTGGAAGGGTTAGATCTTACCAACGCCAAACCGGGGGAAACCTATCTGCTGATGGCGGCACCGATTAAGATTGCAGGCGCGGACGGCGCACCGGTACGTGCCGTATTGGCGGAATCCGACCGTATTGATTGGGATGGGCGGATCTGGCGGTAAAATCTCTTGCAAACTGCGATAAAGTATGGTACGATTACTTCTGCTTGTAAAAAGGGGAGAACGATATGAGTCAATACCGATTACAGATTCCGAACGGCTACCGTTCGCATCTGGATATTCTGGAAACCGAAAAAGCCATCAAACTTCTCAAAGATACCTTTGAGGAGCGTTTGGCGCGCCATTTATCGTTAACGCGCGTCTCTGCGCCGCTTTTCGTGTTACCTGCTTCGGGACTTAACGATAACTTAAGCGGCGTTGAACGCGCCGTCAGCTTTGACATTCTCAACGACGACGGTCACGTGGCTGAAGTTGTTCATTCGTTGGCAAAATGGAAACGTTACGCGCTCAAACGGTACGGAATGGAAGTCGGCAAAGGCTTGTATACCGATATGAACGCCATCCGCCGCGACGAGGTGACCGATAACATTCATTCGCTGTACGTGGATCAGTGGGACTGGGAAAAGGTTATTGACCGTTCCGAGCGCACCGTAGAAACGCTCAAGAGCATTGTGAATCGCATTTACAGCGTATGCTTGGATATGGAAGCGATGATCGAAGCGCGGTATCCGTACTTAAGCCGCAAATTACCCGATCACATCACCTTCGTTACCACGCAGGAGCTTGAGGACGAATATCCTGATCTGACGGCATCCGAACGTGAAACCGAAGCCGCGCGCAAATACGGCGCCATTTTCCTGATGCAGATCGGCGGCAAACTCCGTTCGGGCAAAAAGCACGACGGTCGCGCCCCCGACTATGATGACTGGCAGTTAAACGGCGATATTATTTTCTATTACCCGTTGTTGGAACGCGCGTTGGAAATGTCGTCAATGGGCATTCGCGTGGATGAAGCATCGCTCAAAGCACAGCTGGAAGAGGCGGGTTGCACCGATCGCGCCACGTTGCCGTTCCAAAAAGCACTGCTCGACGGCGAGTTGCCGCTCACGGTTGGCGGCGGTATCGGTCAGTCGCGTCTGTGTATGTTTTTCTTGGAAAAAGCGCACATCGGCGAGGTGCAAGCATCCTTGTGGCCGCAGGAGATGGTAGAGCGCTGTACCGAGGCGGGAATTACGCTGTTATAAAAATTTTAAGAAATTTCAAATAAACACTTGATTTTTCGGTTAGCATTCATTATAATAGTTTAGCGCATGAGTGCTGACACGGAGAGTTGGCTGAGTGGTCGAAGGCGCACGATTGGAAATCGTGTGTACGTTAATAGCGTACCTAGGGTTCAAATCCCTAACTCTCCGCCATTGATTTCAACGGAGGATTCCTTCGATATTGGAATACACCGGCTTCTGAAAGAGGTGACAAGAATGAAAGAGAATATCCATCCCAAGTACGAGAAAACCACGATTACTTGCGCTTGCGGTGAGGTCATCGAGACCTCGTCCACCTGTGAGAATATCCGCGTGGAAATCTGCTCCAAGTGCCATCCGTTCTTCACCGGCAGACAGAAGCTGGTCGATACCGGCGGTCGTGTTGATCGTTTCAACAAGCGCTTCGGTATGAAAGAAGGCAAATAAGATTGTGGATAAGGGCAGTGCAGTAATGCGCTGCCTTTTCTCGTTGTGAGGTGATACCGTGACTTATAAAACGATTGCCAAAGCCGCGACAGCCGAATACGTAGACCGCCGTTCCCGTTTTATCGGTGCGGTGTGTCCCATCACAACCGAACAAGAAGCACTGGACTTTATCGCCGCCAAGAAAAAAGAGCATTGGGACGCGCGGCATAACGTGTACGCGTACGTGCTGCGTGAAGGCGGTATCAGCCGTTTTTCGGACGATAACGAGCCGCAAGGAACGGCGGGCTTACCTACGTTGGAGGTACTGCAAAAGCAGGGGCTTACCGATTGCGTGGTGGTCGTCACGCGCTATTTCGGCGGAGTTTTGCTCGGCACCGGCGGTTTGGTGCGCGCGTATTCACAAAGCACCGCACTTGCTGTTGCCGAGGCGGGCGTTATTGAGCGCCGCTTGTGTGCTTACGGCGAGATCACGTGTGATTACGCACAGTACGGTTTTTTGCAATCGCTCATCCCCGAATGCGGCGGCAAGGTGGACGATGCTGCGTTTGAAAGCACCGTCACGGTATCGTTGCATTTACCGCTGGACGCGGTGGATGCGTTCCAAAAGCAACTTACCGATCGTTCTTGCGGAGCACTTGTGTTCCGCGCGTTGGACGAGCGGTATGATTCATTTTAAAAAAATTTTTATTTTTTAGAGGAAAATGCGCGAAACAATGCGTATAACCAAATAGAAGGCGGTGATCGTATGATGCCAAGAGAAAGAACCGAACAAAACGAGCGGCTGATTTTATCCCCGCGCGCCACGTTTTCGGCAGAGAGTAAAGGACGCGAGAGGGTAGAGGAAAAGTGCGATTTCCGCACCGATTTCCAGCGTGACCGCGACCGTGTGTTGCACAGCAAAGCGTTTCGCCGCTTAAAGCATAAAACGCAGGTGTTTCTTTCTCCCAAAGGGGATCACTACCGCACGCGCCTGACGCATACGTTGGAAGTGTCGCAAATTGCGCGTACGGTTGCGCGCGCCTTGCAGCTTAACGAAGATCTTACCGAATCCATCGCCCTCGCGCACGATTTGGGACATACCCCGTTCGGTCATGCGGGTGAGCGAGCACTGGACCGTTGTATGGACGGTGGTTTCCGCCACTACGAGCAAAGCGTACGCGTGGTCGAGTGCCTGGAAAACGACGGTCAGGGACTTAACCTGACGTTTGAAGTGCGCAACGGTATGCTTTGCCACACCAAAGGTGCGCAAGCGGATACGCTGGAAGGTCGCATCGTTCGTGTGGCGGACCACGTCGCGTATATCAACCACGATATCGACGATGCACTGCGCGCCAAGGTCTTTTCCGAATCGGATATTCCGTCGGATATTCGTGCGGTACTCGGGGAGACCCGTGCCGAGCGGTTTGATACGCTGATTCGCTCGCTGGTCGAAAACAGCGGTGACGATATTTGCTTTGATCCCGCCGTGCAGAAATCGTTTGATGCACTACATACCTTTATGTTCGATCGTTTGTATTTGGATTCCATTGCCAAAGACGAGGAGAAAAAGGTTGACGAGTTTATCACGCGTTTATACGCGTATTACGTCGCGGATGCCGCGCGGTTACCCGAGGAATTCAGGCGGATCGCGGCGCGTGACGGTGTCGGTCGTGCCGCAGGCGATTATATTGCGGGTATGACGGATAATTTTGCACTGGAAAAATATCACGAATTGTTTATCCCGCGCGGATGGTCAGGACAACACATCAGCGCGATATAATAAGAGAAATACAACATTGAAGAGAGGATAATCGTATGTTACCGGATAGCTTTATACAAGAATTGAATGCGAAAAATGATATTGAAAGCGTTGTATCGTCGTACGTTTCCATGAAACGGCGCGGTCGCAACCTGGTGGGACTGTGTCCGTTCCACGGCGAAAAAACACCGTCGTTTAACCTGTATCCCGAAACCAACTCGTTTTATTGTTTCGGTTGCGGCGCGGGCGGCGACATGGTTACCTTTATCCGCAGAATTGAAAATTTAAGTTATATTGACGCGGTCAAGTTTTTGGCGGATCGCGCAGGAATGTCGATGCCGGAGCAATCATACAACGATACGACGGCAAAGCAACGGATGCGCATTTTGGAAGCCAACCGCGAAGCCGCACGGCTGTTCCATTCGTACCTGTACTCGCAAGGCGGCCGTGAGGGACTTGATTACTACCACCGCCGCGGTTATACGGATGCCACTATTAAACATTTCGGCTTGGGCTACGCCCCGCAAAGCTTTGATTTTTTGCGATCCGAATTGCGAAAAAAAGGTTTTCATGACGAAGAATTGGTGCTTGCGTGGCTGGCTGCCCGCAGCAAAAACGGGCGCGGCATTTACGACATTTTCCGCAACCGCGTGATGATCCCGATCATTGACGTGCGCGGTAATGTTATCGCGTTCGGTGGTCGCGTGCTGGATGATTCCAAACCGAAATATCTCAACTCCGGCGATACGCTGGTGTTCAAAAAGACAAACAACCTGTTTGCGCTTAACTTTGCCAAACAGACAAAAACGGATCACCTGATCCTGTGCGAAGGGTATATGGACGTCATTGCCTTGCATCAGGCGGGCTTCCAAAACGCGGTGGCGGCGCTCGGCACCTCGTTTACCGCGGAGCACGCGCGGTTACTGGCGCGGTACACGGATGAAGTCGTCCTTGTGTTCGATGCGGATGCCGCGGGACAAAAAGGCGCTCAACGCGCTATCGGTCTTTTGCGTGACGTCGGTTTGCGTATTCGTTTGGTTACGATTCCCGACGGCAAGGACCCGGACGAGTTCATTAAGAACAACGGACCCGAACGGTTTAAGTTGCTTGTGGAACGCGCGTCAAACGACGTTGAATACCGCCTCATTGAACTCGGCAAACGTCATTTGCTCGGCACGACCGACGGTAAAGTCAATTATCTCAAGGAAGCGACCGAGTTGTTGGCGGGCTTGCACAGTCCGCTCGAGCGCGACGTGTATCTGGGTCGATTGGCGGCGGATCTGCAGGTGTCGAAAACGGCATTGCAATCCCAACTCAGTTATCAGATGAAGCGGCGGCAAAAGCAACAGCAGGAGAAACAACTCTCACAGGCGGTGCGCAACGCTGAAAGTGCTACGCAAAAGGTGAATCCCGATGCGAAAACACACGTGCGCGGCGCGAGTGCGGAGGAAAGTCTGCTCGGTGCGATTTTGCTCAATCCCGATTATATGGGCGCCATTGCCACGCTGTTGCCACCCGAGGAAATGCTCACGCCGTTTAATCGCAAGGTATACGAGCGGTTGCTTGATCGGCATCAAAAAGGATTAAGTATTGAACTTAGTTTTTTGTCGGAAGAGTATGAACCCGATGAAATGGCGTATATTACAAAAATGGTACGCGATGCGCGCGAACACGTGTCGTCGCTGAATCTTGAGGAAGCGAAGCGCTATGCCGCGGTTATCAAAAGCGAGCATCGGTTAGCGGCGCTCCGACAACCGTCGGAACTCACGCCTGAGCAAATTCAGGAAAAACTCAAAGCCATGAAAGAAATGAAGCAATAAAAGAACACTAACGATCACACGGAGGAATGAAAAATGCAAGAAAACAAAGCCGACATTCTCAAGGAAGTCACCGGTCAGGATTCGCTCGTGTCCGACGATCTGCTGGACGTCACCTTGGTGAAAAAGGATAAGAAGACGCAGCTCAACGAGCTTATCGAGCTTGGTCGTACCAAGGGCAAGCTGACCACGCAAGAAATCCTTGACGCGATGGAGAATCTGGATTTTGATCCGGAGCAGATGGACAAGCTGTATGAAACACTGGAAAGCTTGAGCATCGAAGTTATTGACGATTTCAGCGAAACGGTGTTTGAAGAAATGGAAGCCGCTGTCGAGGTTACCGAAACCGAAGACGGCGACGACGGCTCTGCCGACGGTGTTGCCACCGACGATCCGGTCAAGGTGTATTTGAAAGAGATCGGTCGCGTTCCGCTCTTGTCGCCCGAAGAGGAGATCGAATTATCCATCAAGATCGCCGAAGGCAGCGACTATGCCAAAAAACGTCTGTCCGAAGCCAACCTCCGTTTGGTCGTCAGCATTGCCAAACGTTACGTCGGTCGCGGTATGCAGTTCTTGGATCTGATCCAAGAGGGTAACCTCGGTTTGATCAAAGCGGTTGAGAAATTCGACTATACCAAGGGCTTTAAGTTCTCCACGTACGCTACGTGGTGGATCCGTCAGGCGATCACGCGTGCGATTGCCGATCAGGCGCGTACCATTCGTATCCCCGTTCATATGGTAGAAACCATCAACAAGGTGAAAAAGGTTTCCAGCCAATTGTTGCATAAAAACGGTCACGAGCCGACTGCCGAGGAGATCGCGGTCGAGTTGGATATGCCGGCAGAAAAAGTGCGCGAGATTATGCGCGTGGCACAAGAGCCGGTATCGCTTGAAACGCCGATCGGCGAGGAAGAAGACAGCCATCTCGGCGACTTCATCCCCGACGACGAAGCTCCCGCACCGGCAGACGCGGCATCCCGTATGCTGCTCCGAGAACAGTTGCGCGACGTACTCGGTACGTTAACGCAGCGTGAAGCGCGCGTGTTATCGCTGCGTTTCGGTTTGGAGGACGGTCGTCCGCGCACGCTCGAGGAAGTCGGCAAGGAGTTTGACGTCACCCGTGAGCGTATTCGTCAGATCGAAGCAAAGGCGTTGCGCAAACTGCGTCATCCCAGCCGCAGCAAAAAATTAAAGGATTTCTTGGATTAACTCTTGACAATCGCCGTATTTGTGGTAGAATAAAGTTCGTGCCGCAAGTACGGTTACTCGGGCCTTTAGCTCAGTTGGTTAGAGCAACCGGCTCATAACCGGTTGGTCCCGGGTTCGAGTCCCTGAAGGCCCACCAAACAAACGTCGGTGCAAAGCGAACGCTTTGCACCGTGATATAGGGGCATAGCTCAGTTGGTAGAGCAGCGGTCTCCAAAACCGCGTGCCGAGGGTTCGAGTCCTTCTGCCCCTGCCAAAAAAGATAGGTACCACGAAAGTGGTACCTATCTTTTTTCGCATGCGTAGATGAATTGGCTCCTCGGCACGCGGAGCGTGTCGTGGGGCGCGTTGCCGAGCGCTCGCAGTGCGAGATACAGTGTGGCAAAAGCGGGTGCAGCGGTCGAAAGTTGCCGAGCGAAAGCGAGTATGAGCAACTTTCGGGCACCGCAAACGGATGAGTCCTACTGCCCCTGCCAAAGGAAAACAGGCACCCAAAAGGGTGGCTGTTTTGCTTTGCAGAAAAAGGGCAGTAGGACTTGAAAGCCCGTGAAGAAAACGCCACGGTGTGGCGTTTTTAGGGCGTCGCGTTGCACCGCCCTGACGGGCTGTACCGAAACTCGCAGACGAGATCAAACTACCGCACTGTTTACAGAACTCGCGGGGATAGACGCGGAGCGTGTCGCGGGGCGCGTTGCCGAGCGCTCGCGTTTATTTGCTCAAATGTGATTAAATGTGATTATATCGGGTGGAAGAAAAGTTATTTTACAAATCAAACAAGCAGATATTGACGTCAATGGACAAGTGTAATAGAATAAACGTATACCACGGATCTTCAGGAGGAAATACACATGGAATTTTTATTGGATACGGCAAACGTTGACCAAATCAAAAAATACAGCGAGATCTACAACGTAACGGGTGTGACCTCAAACCCGACGATTGTCTCCCGCGAGAAGTGCGAGTTTTTCCCGGTTCTCTATAAAATAAGGGAGATCATTGGTGATAAACAACTCCACGTTCAGGTGACGGGACATACCTTTGAGGAAATGGTAAAAGAAGCCGAAACGATTGTGAAGAACATCGACAAAAACGTCTATATCAAGGTTCCCACAAACGAAGAGGGAATCAAGACGATGAAAGTGCTCAAAGAGAATGGCTATAACGTTACGGCAACGGCCATTTATACCGTTCAGCAGGCGGTGATGGCGGCGAGTGTCGGTGCCGATTATGCTGCGCCGTATTTTAACCGTATGTGTAACAATAACTATAATGCGCCCGAGGCAATTTCCGAAATGGCAAAGCTGTATACGATGTATAACAAGCCGACAAAATTGCTTGCGGCAAGCTTCAAGAACACGAACCAGATCATGCAGGCATTGTTATCCGGTGCCAAAGCGGTTACGGTTTCACCCGAGCTTTACACCATGATGTTTGACAGTCCTCTTATCGCGTCTGCCATTTCCAAGTTCGATGAGGACTGGGCGGGCGTTTACGGAGACAAGAAAATTTACGAGCTTTGATAAGAGGAAAACGACATGCGATTCAAAAATAAAAAAGTTGTGGTAACGGGTGCCGCAAGCGGTATCGGTGAAGCCATTGCTATGGGCTTTGCAAAAGAGGGCGCCGACGTTGCCTTTATGGATATTAACGGAGAAAGTGCAGAGAACTGTGCACGTCTGGCGAAAGAACAATACGGTACAAACTGTATAGGGTTAGCTGTCGACGTATCGGATAAGGCAAGCGTTGAAAACGGCTTTGCTATTGTGGAGGAAGCCTTTGGCGGAGTGGATGTTTTTGTAAACTGCGCCGGTATCTCCGTTATTGTACCGCTGCTGGATTGTACGGAGGAAATCTGGGACAAGACGATCGATATCAATCTAAAAGGCGCCTTCTTGTGTATGCAGTGCGCCGTGAGAATTATGGAAAAACAGAAAGCGGGCTCCATTATCTGTATGTCCTCTCAGTCGGGAAAGGTGGGAGGCAGTGAATATCAGGCATACTGTGCCAGTAAGTTTGGTATTATCGGGCTTGTCCAGTCTACCGCTATGGAGTTTGCCAAGAAGGGGATCCGTGTCAATGCGGTTTGCCCCGGTGTGGTTAAAACGCCTCTATGGGACAAACAAACAGGTGACTACGCCAAAAAGAGAAACATAAAGCCCGAAGAAGTAATGCCGTATTTTGAGTCGAAAATACCGATGGGAAGAATCGGCTCATTGGAAGATGTCGTAAACGTAACGTTTTTTCTTGCGGGGGATGACTCTTCCTATCTCACCGGTCAGTCATTGAATGTGGCGGGCGGACAGATCATGTAACGCAAACGGACGAGTCCGTCCAAAGAGTATTGCTAAAAAAGCTTGGAACCACCCATTGGGTGGTTCTTTTATTTGCGCAAAGCAACTCGCAGATGTGATCGCACTACCCCTTTGCTCATTCGCCTATACCTATAAAACGGACAAGAATAACACCTTGTTTTTTTCGTGATAATTTGGTATACTAACGGCAGAATATTGATGGAGTGATGCAACATGAAAACGGTACTTTTTCCTTACGGAAAAGACCACCTTTTCTACGATTTTAAGGATGAGGAACTTGTAGACGTGCTGACCTCGTCCATTGAGGAGTATATCCCTGCGGCGGGAGAGTGTGAGCTGGTGAAAACCGCACTCGAAAACCCGATCGGATCACAGCGCTTATGTGAACTTGCAAAAGGCAAGCAAACCGTCGTGATCGTCGCCAGCGACCATACTCGACCGGTGCCGAGCAAGGTGATTATGCCGTTGATGCTTGAGGAGATCCGAAGCGGCAACCCCGATGCCGACATCACCATTCTTATCGCCACGGGTTGCCACCGCGGCACTACCAAAGAAGAACTCGTCAATAAATTTGGTGCCGACATCGTCCAAAACGAGAAGATCTACATTCACGACTGCGACGAGCGCGAAAAGCTTATTAATATCGGCAAACTGCCGTCGGGCGGTGATTGCGAGATCAATTCCATTGCCGTCCGAGCCGACTTGTTGGTCGCAGAAGGGTTTATCGAGCCGCATTTCTTCGCCGGCTTTTCGGGCGGCAGAAAAAGCGTGTTGCCCGGTGTGGCGAGCCGAGGAACGGTACTTGCCAACCATTGCTCGGAATTTATCGCTCATCCGTGTGCGCGAACCGGTATTTTAGACGGCAACCCCATTCACGAGGATATGCTGTGGGCAGCCGAGCAGGCAAAATTAGCCTTTATCGTCAACGTCGTGTTGAATGCTGAAAAGAAAGTGCTGTTTGCTACCGCGGGCGCACCGCAAGCGGCACACAAAGCGGGAACGGATTTCTTATCCTCGCTGTGCGGCGTTTCAGCCGTTCCGGCAGACGTTGTCATCACGACTAACGGCGGGTATCCGCTCGATCAGAATATCTATCAAGCGGTCAAGGGAATGACGGCTGCCGAAGCCACCGTCAAGGAGGGCGGCGTCATCATTATGCTGGCATCGTCCGACGACGGCACGGGCGGCGATCATTTTTACCGCCAGATGGCGGAAACCTCCGATATCGGCGAAACAATGGCAATGTATTTGAATCGAGGCCGAGGCGAAACCGCTCCCGATCAGTGGATGTCGCAGATTTTCCTGCGCATTTTGATGAAAGCCACCGTGATCTATCTTTCCAATGCACCCGATGAGATCGTGGAAGCGATGCATATGATTCCCGTTCATTCCATAGACGAAGCGCTGGCAAAAGCGCGCGAGATTTTAGGTAAAGAGGACGTGCAAATCGTTGCCGTTCCCGACGGGGTATCCGTTATCGTAAAATAACGAAACCGGACGGTTTACCGTCCGGTTTTTTATTCTTTTCCCGCATACGTCGGGTTGAAGTGAGAAAAAGAAAATATTGTAAAGCAAGCGAAAATATGATAGAATGATGTCATATTTTTGAGGGGAGGGGATACATTGTGCCCATGAAACGTAAGATCGATTGCCATACACATATCGTCAACGATATGATCAAGGCGGCGTATTTTGATCGTACGGACGGTTACGCGTTAGTCATGCCGTTCCTCGAAAAATTCGCCGGCAATGCTCCTCCCGACCACAGCGCAGACACCGTTCAAAACGATGCACGGCTGTTTTTGTGTCCCGCCATTGATATCCGTGGTGATATTCCGTCGCAGCTCGAAGCGATCGAGCCGTGCTTGGAAACGCACCGCGTGGTGGGACTCAAGATCTATCTGACGTATCAAACGGGACGTGCAGATGACGAGCGTTTGCGTCCCGTATACGAATTTGCCGAGCGGCACCGTCTGTCCGTTACCTATCACACGGGCTCGTGTTCTCTGGTGTTGCCGACAGACAACGATATGGAGGGTTCCAACGCGCGGTACGTTCAGAACGTTGCGCGGGAATTTCCGAACGTGAATTTTATCGTTGCGCATATGGATGATCCTCGCTATGAGGACTGTATCCGCATTGTGCACGAGCAGGCGAATATGTTTACCGATTTTTCGGGCGCTTATGAGCCGGGGACACAGGAGGGCGCCGATATGCAATGGGCGATCGATACCTTTGCGCGCGCCATTCACCGGTACCCCGATACTTATCAAAAAATTCTGTACGGCACGGATTTTTGCCCACCGATCAATCTGTCGGCGATCGACGAATACGACACGACTATCGCCGGCATCTTCAAGGCGGAATGCTTTGAGGATATTTATTACAACAACGCTCTTCGGGCGTTTCCTTTACTTTCGAAGTATATTAAGGAGGAAGTGTTATGACAAAGCAAAAACCCACGTTTAAGAGTTTTATCAAATCGTTTACACCGTATCAGGTGATTTATTTAGCGGCGGTTATTATCCTGACAGCTGTATTTTCCATCTTTTTCCCCGACATTATGTTGGGATACGAGGGCGTTGCGCTGGTTGCTTGTGCGATCATCAGCACCATTTCCAATCCGCTGTGTGAATTGCTCATTTCCAAGCAAAGCAAATGGAATTTCGTGGTCGATTTCTTTTTGATCGAGATCCCCGAACTCGTGATCTGCTTAAACTTCGGTTGGTATGCCGTGGCGGCAACCGTCGTGTTTTTCTGGATGCCGATCGACGTTATCAGCTTTATCCGTTGGAACAAGCACCCCGATACGGATGATGCGAATCTTACGCAAGTCAAACGTTTGAAACCGTGGCAGTCGCTCCTTATTGTTGTGGCGATCTTTGTGTTTGGTTTTGTTGTTGGTCAGTTATTGCAACTGATCCCCGGTGCATCGGATACATACCTGGATGCGTTCGCGTCAGCGGTTGGTATGGCAAACGGCATTTTACTGCTTCTTCGTTACAGTGAGCAGTGGCTTGCCTGGCTTATCACCACGATCTTGTATCTCTTTATGGATATTTCGTCCGGTATGTATATCCTGCTCATCACCGAGGTAGCGATGCTTATCAACACCATTTACGGTATCGTGAAATGGTATTTGTACACGAAAAAGCAAGCCGCCAAGCAGCAAGAACAGATAACCTGATGACAAGCGCCCTTGTCCGTTAAACGGACAAGGGCGCTGTTTTTATGAGGGTCGTTTAGAAATCAATCAAACGCTTTGTTTCGCAAGACAAGCCGACGCCGCGACGATGAGCGAAAAGAAAAACAAGAGTGCGCCGGTGAGAACAGCACCGATAATACTCGTTGCCGCAAACGGGATCGCCAACAACACGACCGAAAGCAGCACCGTTCCCACAATGCCGCCGATCAGTGCGTTGACCGTTTTAGCGGTACAGGGCGCACCGTTTTCGGGATCAAACAACGCATCTGCCAGTAAGATCGCCAAATACACGATCGCTACGCCGAGGGTCACCCACAAAAACGCGGGCGTTACCGTGATCACTGCCATAAAACGTAAAAAAGCTGCCACGACACCGATGATCAGGCTTGCCACGACGGCAATGCTTGTACACGTGTTTTTACAACCGCAACCGAAAATCGCCATATCCAAATCACCTCCCATACCACGATATTCCGCAAGGCAGGGAAAGGTGAAAGAAAGGTTGAAAGCCGTCATAAAATATGATATACTCCTCTTGTATTTTGGAGTTGAGGAGTAATGGTATGACACAACTGCTGAATTGTGCTATGGATATCGGCGAACAACTGCTTATCTGCGGCGCCGAGGTCCATCGTGTAGAAGATAGTGTCAAGCGCGTTTGCGAAGCGCTTGGGTTTGCGCGCACCGACGTTTTTATCATCACCAGCAGTATGGTGGTAACGGTGCACGACACCGAGGGGAACACCTGCACGCAAACACGTCGTATCATCACAACGGATACCGACTTTGAGCGGATCCATCGGCTGAACGACTTATCACGTAAGATTTGCTCGCAAAAACTGACGGTGTCGCAGATACAAGAGGAACTTGCGCGTATTGCCGAGACCCCTTCCCATCCGTTATGGGCAGAGTGCTTGTTTTACGCTCTCATTTCGGGCGCGTTCACGTTGTTTTTCGGCGGTGGCTTTATTGAGGCGATCGTTTCCTTCTTTATCGGCGGCGTGGCCCGCGCGGCGATGTG
>JAZQTM010000039.1:0-15484 GCA_045630765.1 Acutalibacteraceae bacterium
ATTTGGTCGCCGGTATAAGCGTGAACAGTGGTCATGATACCGCTTTGGATCGGGGCATAGTCGTTAAGAGCTTTCGCCATCGGAGCCAAGCAGTTGGTGGTGCAGGAAGCCGCGGAAATGATGTTGTCTTCAGCGGTCAAGGTTTCGTGGTTCACGTTGAAAACGATGGTTTTCAGGTCGTTGCCCGCGGGAGCGGAGATAACCACTTTCTTAGCGCCGGCATCGATGTGAGCCTGGCTCTTGTCTTTGCTGCAGTAGAAGCCGGTGCACTCGAGCACGACGTCTACGCCGATCTTGCCCCAGGGCAGATCCGCAGCGTTTTTCTCGGCATAGATCTTGAGCTCTTTGCCGTCTACGGTGATGGTACCGGCTTCGTCGTCCGCCACGACGGTGTGACCGTCATAACGACCCTGAGCGGTATCGTACTTCAAAAGATGAGCCAGCATGCTGGGCTGGGTAAGATCGTTGATCGCAACGATTTCGTAGCCTTCGGCGCCGAACATCTGACGGAACGCCAAACGGCCAATGCGGCCAAAGCCATTGATTGCAACTTTAACTGCCATAACTAAATTCCTCCAATTTATTTAATCTTTTATCATATTACACTCTTTGAGCGTAATTTTCAAGAACTTTGATAAAATTTTAACCACCAAATCAAATTTTATACCGTTGCAGTAAGGATCGTGTTTTTAAAACGGATTTTTCGTGGATTTTGCCTAATCGTCTTCGGAGTTAGGCACCATAAACCACTCGTCGCTGATCAAATATTCCGCACCGGTGCCGTCGTTTTCCGTCTCTTGCGGCTTCTCAACCTGCGTGGCATCGTCTTCACAAGGAATACCGTAACCTTGTGCAAACGCGGTAACAAACGCCAACGCAGCCACGCCGAAATCGGGTGCCATCACCAACGCGCAAGTTTCAAACGCCGCCAAATCCTGTTTGAGAAACAACGAAACTTGTGTCACGGCGCCAATTGTACACAACAAGCCCGTACAAAGGGAAAGACCGATGAAAAAGCGGGAAGGCTTTTCGGCAACCCCGCCGACGTACCGCGCAAGCGCGACGAAAAACAGCATTTCAAACACGATCATTCCCAGATCGTACATATTGCGGAACAATCCCAAGGAACTAACGTGGGAGGTAATGTAGCGAATCAGGCGCACCCAACTCCACACCACCGGCGCCAACGCCAAAAGCGGCATAAAACGACGGCGGCAAACTCCCGCACACCACCAATTCACTGCCAACAACAAGAAAAAGGCAGCTGATGCAAGACCGACAAAAATCCACAGATATATGAGCAACGTGTCCGTGTTGCTTATCACAAGTTTTTTCGGATACGGCATAATTCCCAACGTAAACCATTCGTGCGCGATCACTGCCGACGCTGCTAACAGCGCTGCTCCCGTAAGAGCCGCTGCTGCCGCCGACACGTGTGCCGCACGTCCGCCCACCGTGATCGGTGTGGGCTTTTTTAACGCACACAACGTCAGCAACACGGCAGTCAGCACAACCGTAACGCCCAGCATAATACCGTACGGCAACGGTTTCTCAAACGCTGTGGGTGTCAAGGCCGTTCGCCAAATCGCGAGCAGTCCCGCCGCCACCGCCGTCAGCACGCAAAGTTGTCGCAGCTGTTGCTGTGTGATTCCCTTTTTTTGTCGTTTCATACGCTTCACCTAAGCTCTATTTTAGCATAGTTTTATACAAAATCAATCACTTTTTGGCTACTCAAAACACGGCACACCGTTTATCCCACGATGTGCCGTCTTTTATTACCGATTGGTTAATTCAATGTATTCCTTACCCTTGCTGAACGGCTTGTATGCCGGTCGGATAATGCGGTTTCCGGTGAGATATTCCTCTAACCGATGCGCACACCAACCACTGATACGCGCCACCGCAAACAACGGCGTAAACAACTCCTCGGAAATGCCGAGCGAGCGGTAAACCAAACCGGAATACATATCCACGTTGGAGCAGATCGCTCGTTCGATGCCGCGAACGTTGCGCATAACTTCCGGCGCCAGACGCTCGACAGCATCCAACAAACGGAACTCGTCGCCGTATCCGTTTTTCTCCGCCATACGCGCCGCTTCTTTTTTGAGCAACACGGAACGCGGGTCGGACAAGGTATATACCGCGTGGCCCATACCGTAAATCAAGCCGGAACCGTCGCCTGCTTCGCGGCGCAGCATTTTGCCGAGATAGTCAGCAATTTCTTCGTCATCGGCAATGTCCCGTACGTTCGCCTTTATATCGTTCATCATCTGGGTGACCTTCATATTGGCACCGCCGTGACGATGACCCTTCAAGGAACCGATTGCCGCCGCAATGGCAGAATAGGTGTCGGTACCCGACGACGTCAGCACGCGCGTCGCAAACGCCGAGTTGTTACGGCCACCGTGCTCTGCGTGCAGCATCAAGCACAGATCCAACAGTTTCGCTTCGTCATCCGTGTATTGTGCATCGGCACGAATGGTGCGCAAAATCGTCTCGGAAGTAGACAGTCCGGGAATGGTCGGGTGGAAATACATACTTTCCTTATCGTAGTAACGGCGCTTGACCTGATACGCGTACCCGAGCGCCTCCGGCAGCATCGCGATCAGTTGAATACACTGACGCAATACATTTTCCGTGTTTTCCGGTTCGGGATGATCGTCATAAGAATACATGGCAAGCACCGAACGCGCCATTTTGTTCATAATATCCGGCGACGGCGCTTTTAAGATCATATCCTCGGCAAAATACTCCGGCAACTCACGGTTGGCAGACAGCAGTTCGCAGAAACCGCGCAATTGCTCGGCGGTGGGCAACGAACCGAACAGCAGCAGGAACACGACTTCCTCAAACCCGAAACGTCCCTGTCCGTAACTACCGTTCACCAGATCCTCGATTGCGTAACCGCGGTAGGTCAGTTCGCCCTTAACCGGCAGTTTTTCACCCTCGGACAACACGTAACCGTGAACGTTACAAATACGGGTAAGTCCCGCCACCACGCCGGTGCCGTCTGCATTGCGCAAACCGCGCTTAACGTCGTACTTATTATAACGCTCCGGATCAATTCGGTTATTTTCTTTGACTTGCTCGCATAAAGATGTAAACAAGCTGTTATTGCATGAAATATCCAACAAGGAACAGCCCTTTCAATAAAATAATGTTACTATTATGCACTGTACACGGAAAAAAGTCAAATGTTTTTTGTCGGAGGATGGTTATATGAAGCCGTATATCGGGATCTGTTTGCTTTGTTATTGCTTGTTTTTACTGTTGCCGTTACCTACACTGTTGGCATCTGCCAATCCGTCGGACGAGCCGTTATCCGAAACAGATACCCCGCACGATTCACCGACCGAGCCAAACGAGGCGGTCTTCAAGGTACTGGACGCCGACGCCGGCGTTATATACACCTTTGCCGAACGGGATTTTCTTATCTATACCGTGGCATCGGAAATGCCCGCCTCTTATCCGACGGAGGCGCTCAAGGCGCAGGCGGTCGCAACATACACCTATTACACTTACGAAAAAGCCAGACAAGCCGACAACAGTGCCGCCTTGCAAGGTGCGGATTTTTCCGCCGTTCCCGCCACTTTCCCCGAAACCTATTCGCCGGAGGGGCTTAAAAAGTACTGGGGCGACGACTACGACACGCACCTGCAGACTATCGCCGCGGCGGTGGATGCCGTTTACGGCAAACAAATTCTGTATAACGGCTCCCCCATCTTTGCCGCGTACCACAGTTCTAATGCGGGAAAAACCGAATCCGCAAGCATCGTCTGGGGAAACGAGTTCGCGTATTTACAACCGGTGGTTAGCAGTGGTGATACACTCTCCCCGCATTACAACACCACCGTCGTCATTCCCGATACGGAATTTGCCGCCGCATTCCCCGAACTGTCCCTGACGGGTGACGCGAGCGGGTGGATCAGCGGCACGCCGACCGTATCCGACTCGGGAAGCATTACGTCGATCTCGATCGGCGGCATCCCTTATACCGGCAAGCAAGTACGCGAAGCACTGGGATTGCGCTCTGCTTGCTTTTCGGTTACCCACGGTGATAATGGATTCACCTTCACCGTCAGCGGCTACGGTCACGGTGTCGGTATGAGCCAGTACGGTGCCAAAGCGATGGCGGAACAAGGGTTCACCTACGACGAGATCCTCCGCCACTACTATACTGACGTAACGATTAAATAAACGTTATTTTTTCTTGTGTACGGAAAGCAACAGTTTTTCTACCCAACCCTTTTTAAAATTCAACGAAACGTATCCGACAAGTGAAATAACCGCCGCACCGATCGAATCCACGATCAGATCGGTCATCGTATCCGCAAGCGCCTGACGACCGACGAGCGCCTGCCCATCCGCCAACGTGTGTTTTTGCATATTCATCATAAGCAATCCATCTGCCGCGAACTCATAGATCTCCCACGCGACGTCCACTGCAATGGCAAAACAAAAAGCAAACACCGCCACAAACACGGGGCTCAAATTAAACGGTACGCGATCCGTTTTGTTGAGAAACGTCAGCACCGAAAATCCAAGCGCGCCCAACGCGATCCCGCTAAACGTGTGCAAGATCGTATCCCAATAAGGGATAAGAAAATAAAACCCGCGCACCTCGCCAAGGTAGATGGAACAGTATAAAAACACCGCATACAGCACCATCATAAACGAGGGGATCTCCACGCCCCACTTGCGCTGCAACCAACGGGGAAGCAGCATGGCAAAAATGCCGAGAATGGATTGCAACAGCATCAACACGTAGTCGCTTTTAATGCGTGTGTACCCCTCGGTCGGAACGGCAGGTGCCATAATTATCGCGACCGTCACCGCAACCGTGGATACCACCATCGTAATAAAAACAACGAGCGACACGATCTGTCGCACAGAGGGCTTTTGTTTCATTCACGATCACCTTCTTCGCTTCCAGTATAGGTATCCCGAGGAACTTTTTGGTGAACAATCGGTGAACTTGTCACACCTCTTTTTATCATAACCAAAACACAAATAAAAAACTCTCGTTCTTTTGAACGAGAGTTTTTTGGCGCCCCCTGCGCGAATCGAACGCACAACTAACCCTTAGGAGGGGTTTATTATATCCATTTAACTAAGGGGGCTTGTTAAAAGACAGGATAATTATACCATGTAATTTTTCCTTGTCAATTGATTGCTTTTTGTGAAAGTTGGTGTTATACTTTAGAAAATAGCGTTTTTGATCGAAAAGGAGTTCTTACGTATGAAAAAAATCGTTGCGCTTGCATTAGTTTTGGTGCTGATTTGCGGTATGACCGCTTGTTCAAAGCCGCAAGAGCCGACCGAAACGACAACCGTTCCCACCACGACCACCACACAGTCGTTGAAAGGAATCAACTTACTCACGGGCGAAAAAACGGGTGATTCCGTATCCTCCCGCCCGATCGGTATTATGATGCCGAACGACAGCGCAACGATCGGAAAACAAATCGGTATCGACAAGGCGGATTTCATTATGGAAACCGAAACGGAAGGTTCTATTCCCCGCGTGTTAGCGGTCTTCCGCAGTATGGAAACCTTGCCGGATAAAGTGGGTCCGATCCGCAGCGCCCGTACGCCTTTCATTTCGACAGCACGTGCGCTGGATCTCGTTTACGTTCACGTTGGCGGAAGCTTGCAGGCACGGTCCATGCTCAAAACCGGTATTTTGGACAACTTTGACGCGATGTCCGACGGTCAAACGTTTTGGCGTGACAACCAGCTGAAAGCCGCCATCGACTACACGCACAGTGTTGCAACCAGCCGAGAGGGCATTTTGGCACGTGCCGAAAAGAGCAACATCCGCATGGAAGCCAACAAAGCGTTCCCCTTCAAATTCAGCGAAACGGAAAAGAAGGGCAGCAGCGTTGCCAACACCGTTCAGCTTCGTACCACCGCCAGTCACACGGTAACGTTCAAATACGATGCCGCCACCAAAACGTATGCCAAAAACATCGGCAAAATTGACTCCTGCAAACCGCATAAAACGATGGACGGAAAGCAGCTTACCTTCACGAACGTGTTGGTATTATACGCAACAAAATACGCCGAAGTCACCGACGCCGGCAAAGGCAACACCTGCAACTTTGAAAACGGAACCGGCAAAGGCTACCTGATCTCGAACGGCACCTACCGTGAGATCACCTTTACCCGCACGGATACGTCGATCGCCATTATGGAAAAAGACGGCACCACAACGGCGCTGCTCAACAAAGGTAAAACGTATATGTTCCTCGTTGATAAAACGCTTGCCGGAAAAGAAATCTTCCAATAAAAGATAAAAAGAGCCGCTCAAACGAGCGGCTCTTTTTTAATGCTTGATTCCACGAAGCGGTTCGACCGTACCGTCAGGTCGCTCGACCGTAGTGTTATCCAAGATCTGCTTCATATTCGAGCGGAATTCACGGATATATTCTTCCCGCAACTGCTGCCGTTCGTTTTGTTCCTCGGCTGTCAGCTCGCGCTCACGTGACAAGCGTGTGAGTTCGCTGATCCGATCCATTTTTCGTTGCTGCATAGTATCACCCCAACGGTTCTTTCGCAATTTTTGCCGACTGACGCGGAAACCGCGGCGGCGTCATTTTCTCTTTATCAATTATAAACAAGCGGCGCCCGAGCGGCTCCACACCGTCGTGCGGCTGACACGGAAGTATCAGCTCTTTTACCGCCGACACTCGCCCGCCGAGCACTTGTACGGCACGCGTTGCCGCCTGCATTTCCGCATCGCTGTCGGGACCTTTCATAGCGATAAAACATCCTCCCGTTTTC
This sequence comes from Acutalibacteraceae bacterium, assembly GCA_045630765.1. Taxonomy (GTDB): domain Bacteria; phylum Bacillota; class Clostridia; order Oscillospirales; family Acutalibacteraceae; genus RGIG3009. The sequence goes on from JAZQTM010000039.1 coordinate 6,784, forward strand.
ACAAACGGCAAACAGTATTCCGAAAGCATCGGCATCGCCGCTACCGCCCGCGCGATCGCAACGTCGTACTGCTCCCGCAATTTGGGATTTCGTCCGCCTTCTTCAGCACGGGAATGGATGAGCTGCGCACGGATTCCGAGTGCGTCACACACTTCTTTTAAGAAAATCAAACGTTTGTTAAGGCTATCCAACAGCGTGAGCTGAATATCCTCCCGCATAATAGCGAGCGGAATTCCCGGAAAACCGGCACCCGTCCCGACATCGATCAGCGAAAGGTTGGTCTTTTCCGGCAAGACGCTGAGTGCGGTCATACTGTCTGTAAAATGTTTGAGCACAATATCGTGTGGCTCGGTGATGGCGGTCAAATTCATTTTTTGATTCCACTCAACCAAAAGCTCTGCATATCGATCGAATTTTTGGCAAGCTTCGTCGCTGACCGCAATACCATATTCCGCCGCATACGCGCGCAAAAGATCTGTATCAATCATGTGTTTGCCCCCAACCATACGATAAGCACCGACACGTCCGCCGGACTGACACCGCTGATACGGGATGCCTGTCCGATACTGCGCGGACGGATCTTACCAAGCTTTTCTTGCGCTTCCTTGCGCAACCCGACGATCGCCGTGTAATCAACGTCCTCCGGCAACAAGCGGTTTTCCAACCGCCGCATTTCGTCAATATCCGCCTGCTGACGGCGAATATATCCCTCGTATTTAATTTCGACCTCCACCTGCTCGCGCACCAACGCGTCCATCGGCGGGCGATCGGTGTCGACAGACGTCAAGTTATCGTAATTGAGTTGAGGACGACGCAGCAATTCCTCTAACCGCACACCGCTGACGACGGGTGTCGTTCCGTTTTGTTCAAGAAGAGCATTCAGTTCGGGCGATGGTGAGAGAATGGTATCGTGCAATCGCGCACGCTCCGCCGCCTTTTGCTGCTGACGGCAACAAAACCGCTCCCATCTGCCGTCATCCACCAACCCGACTTTTCTGCCGAGCGGGGTTAAGCGTTCATCGGCATTGTCCTGCCGCAAAACCAAGCGGTATTCCGATCGCGAGGTCATCATACGGTACGGGTCCATACAACCCTTGGTCACCAGATCATCAATCAGCGTGCCGATATAACTCGACGCACGATCCAACAAAAGCGGCTCGCGTCCTTGCAGTTTCAGCGCCGCGTTCACGCCGGCAACCAATCCTTGGGCCGCCGCTTCCTCGTAGCCGGAGCTGCCGTTAAACTGTCCCGCGCCGTACAGACCGGGAAATTCTTTACATTCCAGCGTAGCGGACAACTGCAACGGATCACAGCAATCATACTCGATCGCATACGCCGGTCGCATAACGACAACGTTTTCAAGACCGGGAATCGTGTGCAAAAATTCAAGTTGTACGTCCACGGGCAAGGACGAAGAAAGTCCTTGAAGATACATTTCATCCGTGTTCAAACCACACGGCTCAATAAACACCTGATGCCGCTCTTTGTCGGCAAACCGCACGACCTTATCCTCAAAACTGGGGCAATACCGCGGTCCGACACCGCTGATCTTACCGCCGTACAACGGGGAACGGTGCAGATTTTCCAAAATAACGCGCTTGGTTTCAGCGGTCGTCCAAGTGATGTGGCACGCCACCTGATTTTCCAGCGTTCCCTCGGTTTCAAACGAGAAGGGCACCACCGGCTCGTCACCGAGCTGCTCTTCCATTTTGGAAAAATCAATACTCGACCGTAACACGCGCGCAGGCGTACCGGTCTTAAACCGCCGCAAGGACATTCCCATATCCACAAGCGATTTCGTCAGTTCGGAAGCGGGGAACAATCCGTCCGGTCCGCCGTCGTACGACACGTCACCGATAAACAACGTGCCGCGCAGATAGGTGCCGGTTGCAAGGATGACCGCTTTGGCGGTATACTGCTCCTCCAGCCGCGTGGTAAGCAGCCACTCATCCCCCGTTCGCTCCAGCGATACGATCTCCGCCTGTTTAAGAAGAACGTTCGGCGTCTTTTCCAACTTTTGTTTCATATACGCGCCATACACACGGCGGTCGATCTGTGCGCGCAAAGAATGTACCGCAGGGCCTTTGCCGCGATTAAGCATACGCGATTGCAAGAAGGTGGCGTCTGCCGCTTTTCCCATTTCACCGCCGAGCGCATCGATCTCACGCACCAAATGCCCTTTGGCGGTGCCACCGATCGACGGATTGCACGGCATATTGCCCACCGCGTCAAGATTGATGGTAAAAATCGCGGTACGGCACCCAAGCCTTGCCGCCGCCAAAGCGGCTTCAATTCCCGCGTGCCCCGCACCGATAACGGCAATATCCACTTGTCCTGCCGAAAATTTCATAGTTTTTGCTCCTGCTGCCCAAATTCTCCCTCTATTATAGCGCCTTTTCCCCAAACTTTCAACAACGTATTTTTGTTGAAAAGTGGAAAGTTTGGTGGAAAACTTTTTTGCCCCTTGCGGATGGTGACGCACTCTGACGCATGCCGTCGAACCGCCCACACTTTCCACCAATCCTTCCACAAACCGCCGCTTTTGTATTGAAAACCCGCTTTTTTTGTGATACTATAACGGAAAGACGTCAAAAGGAGGGGTTGTATGCCGGCTTTAACAGATTTGAGCACCGTTCGCGATATTTTATCACGGCACGGTTTTTCGTTTTCCAAAGCCTTGGGACAAAATTTTCTCATAAACCCCTCCGTTTGCCCGCGTATGGCGGAACTGTGTCATCCCGACCTCGACGGAAAGTTTGCCGTTTTGGAGATCGGCCCCGGTATCGGGGTGCTGACAAAAGAACTTGCGCAGGTAGCCAAGCGCGTCATTAGCATTGAGTTGGATACCCGCTTACTCCCCATTTTGCAAGAAACGCTGGCGGATTATCCGAACGTCACGGTCATCAACGGTGACGCTATGAAACTTGATCTTGCCGCTGTTTTGAAAGAGCACGCGGAAGGGTTACCCGTTGTGGTATGCGCCAATCTGCCGTATTATATCACTTCGCCGCTGTTGATGCGTCTGCTCGAAAGCCGTCTGCCCATTGATGCCATTACCGTTTTGGTGCAAAAAGAAGCCGCCGTACGGTTGTGCGCCGAGCCCGCCACCCGCGAATGCGGAGCGGTTACCTTGGCGGTGCGGTACTTTGCCGAACCTGAAATTCTGTTTTCGGTATCCCGTGGCAGTTTCTTGCCCGCACCGAAAGTGGACAGCAGTGTCATTCGCTTGCGTTTGCACGATCGCCCGCCTTGTGAGATCGCAGACGAAGCGTTGTTCTTCCGTTTGGTGCACGCCGCTTTTCAGCAACGGCGCAAAACGTTATCTAACTCGCTCGGTTGTGCGGGATACACCAAAGAACAAATCACAAAAGCACTGCAGGCGACAGGACTTTCCCCCACCGCCCGTGCCGAAGAGTTAACGCTTACACAATATGCCGAATTGACAAAAGCTTTTGCCGAAATATAAAAAAGCACCCGCAAGGGTGCTTTTTATTTTGTTTTTTTCTCGGTTTGCGAAAGTCTGCCGTACAGCGCCGTGTTTTCCCGCACGATACCGGCAAGCCAGTCGTTGATGCAGTCTTCTTCAATGCGCCATTTCCAGTTATCCCCCAACGTGGCGGGGGTGTTGATGCGCCCTTCGCTGCCAAGACCGATAATATCCTGCATCATCAAAATAGCGGTGTCCGCCACCGACATCAGCGCCGCACGTATCATCGACCAGTTAAACCCCTCCTCCTCGTCCACGTGAAGATACCGCCTTGCCAAATTCACGTCGGCGCTGTCGGCGGTTTCCACCCAACCGAGAATGGTATCGTTGTCGTGCGTGCCGGTATACACAACGCAATTTCTTCCGTAATTGTGCGGCAGATAGTCACTGTCCTCCCGACTGTCAAACGCAAACTGCAAGACTTTCATACCGGGAAACGCAGAATCCGCCAACAGTTCCCGAACGGCGGGTGTTAAAAAACCGAGATCCTCCGCAATAATGGGAAGATTCCCGCCTTGCATTACCGTCAACGCTTCAAAAAGATCCATACCGGGGCCCTTGATCCAATATCCGTTTTTTGCGGTGCGTTCGCCGTACGGTACGGCAAAATACGATTCGAAGCCACGGAAATGGTCGATACGCACCATATCGTACAGTTTCAGCGCATACTGTAACCGACGTTTCCACCAACCGTAGTTATCCTTTTGCATATACGACCAATCGTATAACGGGTTGCCCCACAGTTGCCCGTCCTCGCAAAACGCATCCGGCGGTACACCCGCCACCAGTTCGGGGCGCAACTGCTTATCCAGTTGGAATTGAACGGGATCCGACCACACGTCGGCACTGTCGTATGCCACGTAGATTGGAATATCCCCGATAATGCGAATACCCGCCGCATTCGCATATTCTTTAAGCGCCGTCCACTGCACGATAAACTCATACTGAACAAACCGATAAAAGGCGAGTTCCTCGGCATACGTACGTCGCGCGACTGACAAAGCGGCTTCCTCGCGCCGACAAAGCGACTCGTCCCACTGCGACCAGTTTTCATCGCCGTGCGCCTTTTTGAGTGCCATAAACAAGACGTAATCATCAAGCCACCACGCGTTTTCCGCACAAAAGGCGTGGTACTCTTTATCCGGCACGAATCGTGCAAACGCTTTTTTCAAAAGCGGCAGGCGCGCATCGTACAGCTTGCCGTAGTCAATGCTTGTCGGATCATTGCCGAAATCACAAGACGAGATCTCCTCTGCGGTCAGCAAACCGTTTTCTTTGAGCATATCAAGATCCACAAAATACGGATTACCGGCAAAAGAGGAAAAGGCTTGGTAAGGAGAATCGCCGTAACTTGTAGGACCGAGCGGCAACACCTGCCAATAGCTTTGTCCTGCTTTTTCCAAAAAATCCACAAATTGATAGGCTTCCTTACCGAGCGTACCGATCCCGTAAGGGGATGGCAACGAAAAGATCGGCATCAGAATACCGCTTGCTCTCATAAGCCAATCACTATCCTTTAACTGCGCCCGACAACACACCTTTGATGATATGCTTCTGGCAAATGATATAAATCACAACAATAGGAATCAGGCACATCATAATCATCGCCATCGTTGCCCCGTAATCGACCCGACCAAAACTGCCCTGCAAAAATTGAATGTGGATCGGAATGGTCATATACTTGGTGCGATCCAGCACCAAATACGGCAACAGATAATCGTTCCACACCCACATCGTTTGGAGGATCGCCACCGAAATGTAAGTGGATTTCATAATCGGTACGTCCACCAAAAAGAAAGTCTGTAAGGCGTTGCAGCCGTCAATGTCTGCGGCTTGTTCTACCTCAAGCGGAATGCTTTTAATAAAACCTGAAAATAAAAATACCGCCAACCCCGCACCAAAGCCCAGATAAATGACGGGAATGGTCCACGGCGTATTCAGTTTCAACGTATCTGCCGTTTTGGAAAGTGTAAACATCACCATCTGAAACGGTACGACCATTGAAAAAATGCAAAGGTAATATATCGCCTTACAGAAAAGACTGTCGACACGATTGATATACCACGCCGCCATTGACGTACACAGTAAAATCAGCGCCACCGAAAAAACGGTAATCACCACGCTGTAAAACGCCGACATATAAAACGGGTAATTGCCGTTGTTAATACCGGTGATATAATTTTGAATCCCCATGAACGTCTCCGCCGTCGGGAGTTGGAATGGTGCCAGCGCAATAGACGAACTGCTTTTAAACGAGTTTATCAGCACGATCGCGATCGGTAACACCCAAACGACAGCAAGAAGTGCGAAGAGCACGGTGAGCACCGCGTTGACAGTGCGTGTGCCGCGGCTCAAATTGGATTCCATTATTCCTGCACCTCCCGACTTCTTGTCAAATACAGCTGCGATAACGCAATTACCACAACTACGACAAAGAAAATAACCGCCTTTGCCTGACCGACCCCCATATTGGATACGCTGCTGTAAAACGATTGATAAATGTTCAGCGCTAACATTTCGGTCTGTCGGAACGGCGCACCACCCGTCAGCGCCAAGTTCTGATCGAACAGCTTAAACGAATTCGTCAGCGTTAAAAAGGTGCAGATCGTCACCGACGGCATCACACACGGCAACGTGATGTGGCGCAAGATCTGCCACGCGCCGGCACCGTCAATCTTAGCCGCTTCCAGGTATTCCGTCGGCACGTTCTGTAACCCTGCAATGTAAATGATCATCATATAACCGATCTGTTGCCAGCAAAGTAAGATCACCAAACCCCAAAAACCGTACGTAGCATTCAGTGCCAATGTGGAACCCAAAAACCGAATAAGGATACCGTCTAATATCATTTTCCAAATATAGCCCAGCACGATACCGCCGATCAGATTCGGCATAAAAAACACCGTACGGAAAAGGGTGGAACCTTTGATTCCCTTCGTCAACACAAAAGCAATTCCAAACGCAGCAAGATTGATCGCCAAAACCGATACGACGGTAAACGCAACGGTAAACAGAAACGAACGCAAAAACGTACTGTCCTGAAACGCTTTTACGTAATTATCAAACCCCACGAAGGTAGTAAATTTCAATGTTTTAAAACGAAAAAACGATAGGTAAATACCTTGTAGAAACGGCCACACAAACCCAATGCAAAAAGCCAAAACGGTCGGCAATAAAAACAGCGGCGCAAACAGACGCATAGAGCGCCGCCGACTGCGGTTGATAACAGCCGACGACAACTGTTTTGTTGTCTTTTTCATATATAATCCCCCGATACTAAAAGGCGGCCGCGGGGCGGCCGCCTTTCTCCTTTGGATTTATTGATGTGATGCCTGATATTGTGTTGCCCAACCATCTACGATCGCCTTTTTGACATTAGCCCATTCTCCCGTACCGGCAGAGTACGCCGCCAATGCCGAGACGACTTCGGCGCGCCATGCGTCGGTATTCGGCGTGTACGGGAACATCCACTTGACACTGGTGGTGTCCCCTTTGGCAAGCCGTTCGTCCAAAATGGCATACAAGCCGTTGTCGGGTTTTTTCGCCGATTTGAACGGCGAGGTGAAGCCCATCTCACCACCTGCAAGTGCTGACGTACCGGTCTCGCTCGTTGCCAACCATTTCATAAAATCAAGCGTTGCCTTTTGATCGGCTTCGGAAACCTCGGAATTAACTACCCAGTAGTTTTCCGTGCCCGCGCACAACCCCTGCTTGGCATCGTCTACACCGAAGTAGATCGGCAAAAATCCGATATTCTCTTTGCCGATCGCCGTCGCGTTCGCATATTCCCACGTTCCGTTTTGATAAAACACCGCTTTGCCTTCCTTAAACTCGGCGACCGCATCGTCACCGGTTTTGGACGTGAGTGTTTTGGGATCGGTTGCGGAATTATTGATATACAGATCCCACACCGCTTTGAGGTTATCGAGATACGTGCCTTTAATGGTAGCCGGTTGCTCGATAACATTGTCTTTGGTGAACTCATAATACAGCGGCAAATTCGTCAAGTGACCCGAAAACCGCCAACTGGACGAGCCGTCAAGACCCGACGAAGTAAACGCATCAAACCCGAGTTCTTTTGAACGTGAATGAATATCCTCCGCGATCCGTTTCAGCGAAGCAAAGTCTGTAATTTCGTCAATGGTGTAGCCCGCATCGCCGAGCAACTTTTTGTTGGTTATCAACCCGTATGCCTCGTACACGAATGCGATACCGTAAACCTTACCGTCTTGTTTGAGAGCAAAATCGTCTGAAATCAGTTCCTTATAAACTTCGGAATCCGAAAGATCCAACGCATAGTCCTTCCACGCGGACAAACCGACAGGTCCGTTGACTTGAAACATCGTGGGCGGATTTTCTTTGTCGATCTCTACACCAAGAGTTTTTTCATAGTCACCCGACGCCGCCGTCACGACTTTGACCTCAATGCCCGTTTCTTCCTTGTACTTGGCGGCAACCATTTGCCAGTCGTCGTTTGCTTCCGGCTTAAAATTCAGATAATACACCTTGCCGGCTTGCGGATCGTCATCCGCCGGTTTTTTCGTACATCCGGCAAACAGACACACCGTCATACCGAAAATCAGCGCCAAAGATAACAATTTTTTCATATTGGGGTTCCTCCTTGCATATAATATGGGTTACTGCTGACAGTATAGCGCACTCCCCGTGGCGGGAATTGTCACTTTTTGCTTGTCTGCTTCTTTTTCAAGTATGCGCGTCTTTTTGGCGGTGTATGCACAAATCCGATTTCAAATTTATATAAAAACCCCGAGGCGTTATGGCATTGCCGTATTGCCTCGGGGTTCAGTATTCTCTACACACGCAAAAAAGACACCGTTTGATCTTTTGATCAAACGGTGTCTTTTGTTTTTACAGATCAATTCTGCCGTACAGGGTTGCTTTGATTTCGGTTTCCGAGGTGGTGCGCTCCGGAGGAGCGATATCCTCTGCCGTATTCATCGGGTTGCTGCGCGGCACAAATTTACGAACCGGACGGTCGATCGCCATCGGATCACGGCGTTCGCCGCGTACCGGACGCTCCTCGCGGTCACGGTTTTCCGAACGACCTTTGCCACGGGGACGAGCCTTAACGGGGTTATCCTCCGACGGAGCGATCACCACGTGACGCTGCGGCTCACTGCCGACACTGTACGAAGTGGCGCCGTCTACTTTTTGAACGGCGGTGTGAATGATGCGGCGCTCATACGGATTCAT
>JAZQTM010000040.1:0-23490 GCA_045630765.1 Acutalibacteraceae bacterium
ATTCGATATCCGGTGTACGGATACATTTCTGGCAAGTGGTCACGCGCTTGCGCGGCGGCGTAATTTCACCGGTGAAGTACTTTTTCATCGGTGCCATACCGGAGTTGATCAGCAAAAGCGAGGCATCGTTTTTCGGCACCAGCGAAAAGCTGGGCAGACGCAAATGCCCCTTGCTTTCAAAAAAGCTTAAGTACAGTTCACGCAGTTCGTTAAGTCCGGTCCATTTCATTGTTACAACATCCTCTCAAAAAAATAATCTCCGCCCCATACTTGGGACGGAGATCTCCGTGGTACCACCCAAATTGCGCAGCCGAACAGCCGCGCCACTCGAACCCTTTAACGCAGGAATACGCCGCCGTTTCCGACGGAGCTCCGAGGTGGCCCCCGTTTTCCCGCAAGCCCGCCTCACAGCCCGTTTTGCAAACGGAGCGAGCCTCTCTGAATGTCGGAAATAACGATTCGCCTCATCATAGCCGATTACAGATAAAGTATACGACACCGATCGCGGTTTGTCAAGCGTTGAATTACTCCTCGATATACCCCATACGGTACAAAGAATCACACAGCGATGCAAACACCGAAGCGGTACTCTCCCCCGTTCGTCCGCTGTCCTCGGCAAGCAGTGTGATGACATACTGCGGATTGTCGGCGGGATAAAAACCGGTAAACCAATTTTGCACCATTGTTTCCCCGTTTTCAGCCGCCCAACCCGTTTGCGCCGTTCCCGTTTTGCCGCCTGCACCGCCGACTTTCGGCTTGGCGGCAGTACCCGTGCCGTTTTCCACCACTTCAATCATCATTTCTTTGACGGTAGCAGCCGACGAAGCCGAACACACCCGCACAGGCGGGTCGGTCTTGCTCGGTGTCAGATTGCCCGAAACGTCCACCGCACCCGCGTATAGATTGGGACGATAATACGCTCCGCCGTTTACCACGCAAGCCGTCATCTGCGCAATATGGATGGGAGAAGCGAGCAGATCGCCCTGCCCAAAGGAAACGTTTGCAAGCACGCTTTCTTGCGAGAGCGTTTGCTCGTCGGGAACGGTCGCACGCGCTGTCGTGTACCCGTCGGTAAGCAGAACGGGACTGTCAAAGCCGAGCAGACAAGCCGTTCGATACAGCGGCGCACTGCCGCATAATTTGATCAACTGAATATAATACGGGTTGCACGACTGTGCAAAGCCGCCGCACATATCCAGTAACCCGTGCCCTAAAATATGGTGGCATTTTACGCGGTTTTCGCCGACTGTAAGCGCCCCCGCACAGGTGAACGACTGTGTGAGCGGAACGCCCGATTCCAACGCGGCAAGGGAGGATGCGATCTTAAACACCGAGCCGCAGTTGTAAGCGGCAAGAGCGCGGTTGAAAAGCGGCGAATCGACACGATCCAAATACGAAGCCAGATCGTTCGGTGCAAAATCAGGAAAACTGGCAAGAGCCAAAACGTCGCCGTTTTTAGGATCCAGTATCACGGCGGCACCCTTGCTGATAGCACCGCCCGCGACGGATTCCACCAACTGTTGCAAGCGGCTGTCAAGCGTTAACGCAATGCCCGCATCCGCACGAAACAGCGTATTGGAAACCTGCATTTCGCCGCCGAGTAATACATTTCCCCGCCCGTCCGTTTGGTAACTGACAGTGATGCTGCCGGATGCCGCTTGCAACTCGCCATCAAAGGCTTTTTCAATGCCGCATGCACCGCTGATACCGTCATCCGCTATATACCCGATCACGTGCGCCGCCGTTTGCGAATCCGCATATCGGCGCGGCACCGCAAACTGTCGGATTCCGTTCACGATGGGAAAGGACGTATCGTCGGTCAGCGTGATTGGTTTACCGCTTTGCAAGCTATCGCTGACCTGTTGCCATTTCGACGGCGACAGGTGCTCGGAAAGCGACGCCATCGCCTCCGGCTGTGCGATCACTGCGGCAGCATATTCAGAAACACCGTTTGTAAGCGGATTTAAGTTGCGGTCATAGATCGTGCCGCGCGCACGAGCGACCGTGACCGTAACGGTGGATTGGCTGCCGGACGTTTCCGAGAGCGGATGGCTTGTCAACTGCATCAGTTTTACCAAAATTCCGCTGAATGCAAACAAAACCGCCGCCAACAGCGCAACACTGCGTTTGGACATACAAAAAACCTCCCTCTGTCATCGGGAGTATTCCCAAACAGAAGGAGGTTTACGCACTAAATCCGTTTACGCAAATAACTGCCGACAGGTAACGGGCGGTCAAACGGTAACCGCAACGCCATTGTGGGATGGGGCGCCGCATCAATCGGAGTGCCGTCACCATCCATCAGCTGTTCTGCTGCGATCGGCAAAGGTTTTTCGTACGGGATCAACGCTTCTAATTGATCGCCCTTAAAGAAACGGTTGCGCTGACTGAGCAAAAGATGTCCGTCTTCGTAACCGGTCACCACTGCCACCGCTTGGTATTCACGAACGTAGCCGCCGCTTTTGGTGTTTTGCGACGGATCGCCGAAATAAAATCCCGTACTGTACGGGCGGTGACTGACGGTATACGGCTCACGTGACAGCCAATCGGGGACCTGATACGCAGACGAAAAGCCGCTGTCGCGGTAGCCGTCAAGCGCTTGGCGGTACGCATTGGTCACGCCCGCCACGTAGTACGCAGCTTTGGCGCGTCCTTCAATCTTCAGAGAACCGATACCCGCGCGGTGAAGTTGCGGCAAGTAGTCGATCATACACAGATCGTTGGCGTTAAATAAATAGGTGCCGTTTTCTTCCTCGTCCACCGTCAGAGGGCGATCGGGGCGATTCGGCTCGATCAACTCATATTTCCAGCGGCACGGTTGCGCGCAATCGCCGTGATTGCCGTCACGTCCCGTCAAATAAGATGACAACAAGCAACGTCCCGAATACGACATACACATCGCGCCGTGGACAAACGCTTCAAGTTCCAACGAAGCGGGGGTTTTGGCGCGGATCTCCGCAATCTCGTCAAGCGATAATTCGCGCGCGAGTACCACGCGGGAAGCGCCCATCTCGTGCAGCATACGCGCGGTGGCATAGTTCACCACACCCAACTGCGTGGACACGTGAAGAGCAAGATGCGGCGCGTACTGTTTTGCCAATTGCAGAGTACCAAGGTCTGCCACAATCAGTGCATCCACACGCAAGTCATCCAAATACTGCAGATATTCGGGAAGCGCTTCAATCTCTCCGTTGCGCGGCAAAATGTTACACGTAACGTATACGGCGCGTTTCTGCTGATGGCAGAGTGTGACCGCGCGGGATAATTCTTCGTCCGTAAAATTCGCAGGTGCACTGCGCATGCCGAAACGCGTACCCGAAAGGTACACCGCATCGGCGCCAAACAAAAGCGCCGCTTCCAGTCGCTCGGTATCACCCGCGGGACATAATAACTCGGGTAACTTATCCATACATACCGATCCCATAGCGTTTGCAGACGCTCACGTGCTGTTCGTACGTCTTGGAGAAATACGTTTTGCCGGTATCGTAATCGGTAGCGAAGAAGTAGCAGCCCATAACCGTTTCATCTTCGGAGGGCAACAGCACCGCCTTGATCGCTTCCAATCCCGGATTGTTGATCGCACCGACGGGCAAACCTTCTTTTTCATAGGTGTCGTACGCCGTGTTCTTAACGGTGACACCGGTGCTGCCCACCAAACGCTCGATATAATCGCCCGTGGAATCGCATTGCAATTTCGGGAAATTCTTGGGATCGTTCAAACGGTTGTACAACACACGGGAAACCTTTTCCATATCGTCTCGCGTTGCCGCTTCACCTTGCACGATAGAAGCTAAAATGATGAGTTCATCCATTGTAATGTCGCGGGCGCTCATCGCCGAGCGGATAGCGGGACCCATACGATTTTCAAAGTTGTCCAGCATCTTGCGCACAACGGTTTCACCCGAGCAGTTCTCGTAGAACTCATACGTATCGGGGAACAAGAAACCTTCCAACTTGTAAATGCGCGATTCGTACCCATCGGTTTCCATGGATTCCTTGATAAAATCGTAATCCTTGCTGTAATCGACTTCGGTAACCGCACGATAAAATTCCGTTTCTTTACAAATGCCTTGCTTCTCAAGTCGTTTGGCGATCTTAACGATGGTAAAGCCCTCGGGAATCAAAACCGATATCGTTTCACGCGGTTTGGCGGCTTGCAAGCTGTTGATGAGCAACTGATAGCCCATATTCGGAGAAACACTGAACTCACCCGGCTGCCATTTGGCATCGGCATCATTGAGTTTCGCATACAGACGGAACACAAAGGTCTGCTCAATGAGGCCTTCCTCCTTGAGCAGCGTCGCAATAGATTTGGTTGTAGCGCCTTCGGGGACCGTGATATCCACCATCCGATCTGAACGGTTCAAACCGGTATAATCCAAACCGCCGACCACGATCAGATAAGACAGTACACCCGATATCAGCAACAAACTCATTGCATATAAAAACGCTTTCAGGCAACCGATACTCTGCTCGTTTTGGACGCTTTGCCGAGACGGTTTCTTCGGTGCGGTATGTACAACGGGCGGTTGCACAACGGGTTCTTCGGGAACTACCGTTTCCTGACGCACGATCGGCGCGGTATCCACCGCTTCACCGTATTCGGAATCCAGATCCAGATTCAATTTGAACGTCGGCTTTTTCCTGACGGGAATCTCCTCCGAAGCAGGCTCTTTTGCCTTGCCTTGCAATTCGTCCAAAATGGCATCAATATCGTAATTCTTATCGTCTGCCACGTTATTGCCTCCTTTCGGTTCGCCGAATGTAGTTTTCCGTTACCAGCAGTTGCACCGGTCTGTCAAAACGACCGTGCGGTAAGTAACGACGTACACACGAACTGTAACAAATACCGATTCTGTAACCGTTAAAATTCGATAAAAAGCGATCGTAATAACCTTTTCCGTAACCCAAGCGGTAACCCGTATAATCATACGAAAATGCGGGGATCAGGCACATCGCTTTTGAAAAATCGCTGACAAGACGGGTAGGATCCGCCTGCGGTTCCAACACGCCAAAACTGCCGGGGGACAGATCGTCCATCGACTCGATGTAATAAAACTCCATATTGCGCGTATCGGGTACACAACGCGGTACCGCTACGCGTTTGCCGTCTGCCCAAGCCTGCTCGATGATTCGATACGTATCCACTTCAATGGGGGTGGACACGTAGACCAATATCTGCCGACTGGCACGATACTGCCACAGCGTACGCACAGTGTCGGCGATGCTGCGATCAGCCGCCTCGCGAACGTCAGGATCCATCTCCTCACGAATCGCGCGGAACTGTGCACGCAGACGCATTTTCAGTTTGCGAATATCCTCTATCGGCATTGCATCGCGTCCCCTATCTCCCGCGCTTTTTCGGGCGAAATCAAAGCGGAAACGATTGCAAGCGCAAATTCCACCGTTACACCGGCACCTTTTGCCGTCACGACACCTTCGTCAACAGCGACCGAATCACCGTTCACGGTAGCACCGAGCAGCTGTGACTCGTATCCCGGATAGCAAGTAGCGCGTTTGCCGCGCAACAAGCCCAAACCGCCGAGCACCGACGGTGCAGCGCAGATCGCACACACCAATTTGCCGTGTGCCGCCGCTTCGGTGACGTACTGCGTTACCACGGTCGATGCCGCTAAATTGGTCGTTCCCGGAAGACCGCCGGGTAACACGACCGCTTCAAGTTCTTCATAAGCGGGCAACGGCTCACTGTCGGCGGCATCCGCCTGCACCGCAATACCGTGTGCGCCCTCAATCGTATGACCGCCGACACCTACCGTGCGCACCGACAAACCTGCACGGCGCAAAACGTCCACGGTAGCAAGCGCTTCAATTTCTTCAAATCCGTTCGCCAAAAAAACGACGATCATCTTGTTCACCTCAATCAAATGCCAGCCCCATATACGGAGCCGTTTTTATCGGTATGACCTTCTCTAACGGAACAAGCATACCGAAACAATCACCGGTTTTCGAATGGATGCGCGCACAAAACGCGTCACATCCGTAATACTGTGCCAACGCGCCGCAAACGGCGGTCGACTCCTCGTACGGGATCCCCAATACTTCAAGCACGCGCAACGTGTTACCGTTTTTCACGCACAAAGCACATGCGTGCTCCCCGATGCGTATCGGCTGAGCGTACGACATCACATACGAAAGCATACGTTCATCCCATTCCACGCGGTCGGGCGGTAACAGTCTTTGCCGCAACGACAAAAATGCGTCGGCGGATAACGGGGAAATTTGCACATCCTCCCCCGCTGCGCTGCCGCTCAACGTACGGCTGAAAAACGTCGGCTGAAAGCCGAACCGCTCGTAAAAGCCGACAAGCGACGGCTGTGCGGGATTCAAAAGACACACGGCAGTGCCGCTTTTTTTCAAAAGCACAAGTGCTTTTTTAAGCAAATTACCGAAAATACCGTTGCCGCGAAAAGCGGGCAAGGTTGCCGCCGCGTACAGATACCGCACCGCGTAGGGTGTTCCTTGTACGCGAAAAACGGCGGGCATAAAAAACGCCATTGAGATCGGCTCGCCGTTTTTGCACGCGACCACACATTCTTCGGATAACCGCACGGTATTTAAGAACGCGTCCCGCTCTTCGGGCGTATCCTCTGTGAACACGGCACTCCACATGCGGCAAAGCGCCTCTCTGTCACGCACGTCGGCAAAACGGATGTCACACATTTTATAACAACTCACACGTGTATTTTTTGAGTAAGATTGCAGGGCGGTACGACTCTTTTGCGCGGCGCAGTCCTTCAATCCCCATATCGTTTTCGCGGTTGAGATAGCGATAGTTTGTCAGCGTTTTGGCAAATTCGCGGTTGATGACCGCGTACGCACCCGCATACGCCGGCAACGCTTTCTCTACGTGAACGTCGAACACCGATTCATTAATCGGCGAACCGAGCGTGAAAGCTACTGCTTTGCCGTCTACACGGATCAATCCGCCAACGACCGACAACATCTTGCGGTATTTTAACAAGCGACGAATGGCGCACCGTTCGGATGCGAGCGAATCATCCTGACAGTTCCCCTTTTCACGGCACCATTCCGCCGACAGTGCTTCGACTTCCTCAACGTTGTCATCCGTCAACGATTCGTACTGCCAAGCGTGCTTGCGGGAAAACGCATTGATGTGGTTCTTTTTACCGTGATAGGTATTGCCGATCAAGTTGGCAAGATCCTCGGTACGATAAATATAATCGTAGTCACCATCGTTTGTGTCAAACCGCACCCGATTGGGGTATAACGCGCCTAAATGCTCCCGTGTTTCCTCATCAATGCCGTGCAGGTGCAAAAGGACACCAAGCGTATCGGTGTAAGCACGCAAGAGTTCCACTCCGTCTTTGAGCGGCACACCGATCGGCATCAAAAACGACGGAATCGCACCACTGTCACTGCACAAGAAAAGTGCATCTCCGGCACGTGCGATACGCACGTTATAGTGCTGACTCCACATATATGACGTGGTATAAGAAAATTCACAGCCCATCCGACCGCAAGCGGTCATCAGCGGTGCCGCCCACGCGGCATCTTCGGGAAGCAGCTCCCGAAATTCCAACTGCATAGACGATTTACTCTCCTTCGGTGACAAGTGCAATAAGCCGCTCACTGATGGTATCAATCGGCAAGGGTTGTCCGTTTTCACCGCAGGAAACCAGATCCCAACCCATTTTCTTTGCCGCATACAACGCGCTTTCGCGGCAAGTGCGCAAATACTCAAGATCTCGCTCGTGAATGTCTTTTTTCGCTTCGTCACCCTCATAGCGGGTGGACAACAAGCGTTGCGAAATCTGAAGCGGCATATCCAAAAAGATCACGCGGTCGGGACGCGGCAGACCGAGCAGACCGTATTCGTAGTCTTGCAACCAGTTAAGATAAGCATCCCATTCTTCGCGCGGGAGTTTTCCCATTTGGTGGATCGCGTTGGACGTGGTGTAGCGGGCAGCCAAAATCAACCGCCCCGCCTTATAATCCTCTTCCCAGAATTTCTTGTAACTGGCATAGCGATCCACGGCGTAAAACGAGGACGCCGCATAAGCGTTCACCGCATCCGCCGCTTCACCGAACTCACCGCGCAAATACATACTGACCAGCGCGGAGGACGGTTGCTCATAATCGGGAAAACTGATTTGTCGATAGTCTATGCGGTTTTGGGTAAAATACTCTTGCAGACGGGCAAGCTGTGTGGATTTACCACTGCCATCCAAGCCGTCGAGCACTACCAAACGCCCCATCAGGAATTCCCCTCTCTGAGCTGTTTGTATTTCTCACGCATTTCCAAAATCTTGCCGCAGCTCATTTTGCCTTCGGGGCAAGCACCGCTGACACACGGCGGACCCGCGTGCTTGAACAGATGCGGCGCAACCTCCAGACACAGTGCGAGCATACGGTCGGCAAGTTCACGAATCTCCCATTGAGCGCGGCTGCAGCAACGATGATGGAAGAAATTAACCAGACTGCGCGCGTTCATCGTGACGATCATTTTCGTCGTGCACGCATTCGGTAACACGAATCGTGCGTCCTCAATCGCCTTCTTTTCGGCGGCGCGCTCCGCTGCCTTTTGCTCCATACCGGTATCGAGAAACGCTTTCAGATGTTTCTCTTTCAATAAAGCGGTCAGTTCCTCGTAATGGCGCTGATCTTCATCCATTGCCTTGCGGTAGATCGCCTCCGCCTCGGGAATCGATGCAATCTCGGGCGGCAATACGTATTCAAACTGTTTTTCCGCAACGTAGCGCTGACTCTGCACGCTGTACGACGCAATACGATGGCGGGTGATCTGTGCAAGCAACGAACGCGAAACGCCCTCAATACCAAAGGTAAAGGTGGCGTGCTCGATCGGGCTTTCGTGACCGATTTCTGCGAGCATATCCACAAAAGCAGCGGTCTTTTCTTCGGTCAAGCCTTCGCGGATTCCATCAATGGTAGAAGCCGAGTAACATAACCGCGCCGCAGACGCGATGGTATGTTCCGGAAGCGGTGTGTGCGCAATTAAAGTAACGTGCATAGCAAACACTCCTTTTTGCAAAGATAGCAATACAGATACAGTATATCATATCCTATTTACTTGTTCAAGTATTTTAAAAATTTAACAGAATCCTATTGAATCGCGGCGAATATATCCGTATACTAATGGTGTCGTTAGGGGGTGACCGAATGGAAAAAACGCAAAAACGGCGGCGGGTGATCGCCCTTTCCTCGCTGGTTATCGTAGTGGTACTGTTTTCGTGGCTGACGTATTTTTTCAGCAAACAATTTCTCGTGTTTGATCGGTCACCCGAGGAGTTCAAAATCTTCGTGGAAGGCTACGGTTGGAAAGGACGTTTTGTGGCACTGGGGATTCAGGTGTTGCAAGTCGTCGTATCCTTGATCCCCGGCGAAGTGGTGGAAGTCGGCATCGGTTACACGTTCGGGGCGATTGAGGGCACGCTTTTGTGCTTGACGGGAATAGCGATCGCCTCCTCACTGGTCTTTCTTTTGGTCAAGCGCCTCGGTATTCGGCTGGTGGAACTCTTTATCAGTACCGAAAAGATCAACGAACTGCGCTTTATTAACAGCGAAAAAAAGTTGAAACGGCTGATTTTTATTCTCTTTTTCATTCCCGGAACGCCCAAAGATCTGCTCACCTATTTCGTAGGGCTTACCCGCATCAAACTTCACGAATTTTTAATTATTTCGTTAATTGCACGCATCCCCTCGGTAGTGACGTCTACCATCGGCGGCAACCTCATTCAGCAAGAATCGTATCAGGGTGCCGTTTGGGTGTTCGTTATCACCGGTGCGGTGAGTTTGGCAGGATTGCTCATTTACAACCGTATCGTCAGTTTCAGAAATCGCAGAAAAGCCGACGGGTGATTACCCGTCGGCTTTTCTTATAAAAACAATGCGCGCAACTGTTTGACCGAGTCTACGATGCTGTCGGCACCCGCCGTTTGCAATTCTTCGCGGCTGCCGTATCCGTACGTTACCGCCACCGACGACATCCCGAATTCACGCGCTCCCTCAACGTCGTATTTGCGGTCACCGATCATAACGGTTTCGCTAACGTCGGTCACCCCGACACGTTCAAGCGCATAGCGAATCACCGCCGCTTTATCGGCACGGGTTTCCGCCATATCACTGCCCGCAATGCAGGCAAAATACTCGTCCAGTCCGAAATGCTGCATCAAGCGGCAAGCGTACATTTCGGGTTTGGAGGTTGCCATAATCAGACAATATCCCGCCTGACGAGCATCTCGCAAGAAGTCGGCGATGCCTTCATATACCGCGTTTTCATACAAGCCCACATCCGCAAAATACACGCGGTAAATGCGGAGCGCTTCGCGTGCTTCCTCATCGTTCATACCGTAGCCTTTAAAAGTGTCCAGCAGCGGCGGACCGATATACGATAACAATTTTTGTTGATCGGTTTCTTCCATTCCGAAATGGCGAAGCGCGTACTGCACCGAACGCGTAATACCGAGCGCCGGATCGGTCAACGTACCGTCCAGATCAAACAACAAATAACGCGTTTTTCGCGTAAGGCACTCTTCCGTGAACACAAAAAGCGGGTAGTCACCCGTCACGGGATGCGGCGCCGTATAATCGGCATAGACGAGCCGTCCGTCTACGTATGCGGTACCGCGTTTGACCGACGCGGGACGGCAATAACGATCGTCGGTATCCGCTAACCGTTTGAGCCGTTTGCGCTCGGTTTCATTCGCACATAAACAAGGCGGTAACATCCCCGACGGATTGGTAGCGATGCGGTCACACGCCATCTGTCCGCGTAACTGCTCTGCATCCACACCACGCCAAGTGCTGCAAGCCGCATACAACCGTTCGGTATACGTGTCCAACGACACGCGCTCGTGCGGCAGAGAGTCGCCGAGCCGCTCAAACAAGACAAAAGGACTCTCCCCCGTCGCCTGTAACAGATACGCCAACGTACGGCGGAAACGACCGCTGTTATACACTTTGTCCAGCACGTTCTCGACACGGTGCAACCGTTCAAGATCGCATTCGCTCATCCACGGGGTACGAGTCACCTCGTACGGCGGCTTTTTCGAATATTCACACGGATAGTCGGCGGGATTTTCACGCATCGGCGCACCGTATAAGAGTTTTAGAAAGCCGAGTTGCAGCATATGCGGTGACAAGGCATACGCGGCGTTAAAACTTTCGGCAAAGGTAGCGATATCTTCCCGCGGCAAGCCCGCGATCAGGTCGATATGCACGTGAACGGTGCGACACGCGAGCAAGCGGCGAACGTTACGGGAAAGCCGCTCGATATCCGTTTTTCGGGCAATCGCCGCGAGCGTCGGCTCGTGAAACGATTGAATACCGATCTCCAACTGGAACAGACCCGCGGGGGCTTCGGATAATTCTACCAGCGTTTCTTCGTCCAACAGATCGCCCGCCACCTCAAAGTGGAAACACACGTCACGCGGAATGTCGGTGCCGTAATGCGCGCGAATAAAGCGGATGATGGCAAGCGCGCGCTTGCGGTCGGCATTGAACGTGCGGTCGACGAATTTGACGGTTTTGGTGCCACTGTTCGCCAGTAACAAAATCTCACTTTGTGCGCGTTCAAGCGGGTAATACCGCACCCCACCGCAACGTCCCGACAGACAAAACGCGCAAGAAAACGGGCAACCGCGAGAGGTTTCCAGATACGCAATGCGACCGTTTAAGGTGGACATATATTCCGCGCAATAGGGGCTTGGCGGCAATTCGTTCGTCACGTACGGTTCGCTTTCCGTCACCGTTTCGCCGTTTCGGTAACAAAGTCCCGGTACACTGTCAAGCGACGAGCCGTCTTCCAGCGCCGTCAAGAGCATGGCAAAGGGGCACTCGCCCTCGCCCGATAACACGAAATCTACTGACGGCTCGGTTTTGAGTAATTCACCCGCGCGATAACTGACCTCGGGACCGCCTAAAACGACAACGAGCCCCGGGACCGCCCGTTTCAAACGGGCGGTCAACCGGAGCACCGCTTCTATGTTCCAAATATAGCACGAGAAACTCACGACCTGCGGAGTTTTCGCTATGATACGGGCAAAGACCGCGTCGAGGGATTCGTTGATCGTTCCCTCCACCACTTCGGCATCCACCGACGGCGCGTACGCGCGCACACCGGCAAGCAGGCACCACGGCGCCAGCGTAGAATGGATATACTTGGAATTCATTCCACAGATCACTGCGCGCATCGGTCTGCCTCCTTCGTTTCGTATGACACCATTGTATCATACGAAATGGAGCCCGACAAGTGTTTTGTTTCTTATTTTGCGGCTCGCTCGCTTGCCCACTCGTCAAACAACCGGGCATTTTCGGTGATCTGATCGCCATCCTTCTGGAAAGCGCCAACAACACCCATATCGTTGGGTTTAAGCGACGAGAAAACCTCTTCGTAAACGCCCTTGATCGTCTGACGGATCTCTTCGGGCGTCTTGTCGTAAAACATCTGACCGCCTGCGAACAGTTTGAAAGCGAGGATCGGTTTATCCACTGCTTTGAGCGTTTCCAGCATAATGGGACGATCTTTCGGGAAGAACGTAAGCGTATCTTTGGTTTTACCGGTTAAGAAGCCGCTCGGTTCACCCTCACGTCCGTGACGACCGTTTTGCATACAAGCCATATAGAAGTCCACGTTCCAACCCTCGCGTTCACAGGTTTCGATAACATCGGGGCGGTGGGTACCCAGTCCAACCGGAACGCCCATAAAACGATACTGCTCAAGTCTTGATTTTATCTGCTCAACTCCACCGGTTTCAAAGAGATAGTCGGTGGTCGTTCCCTGATGGTAAATACCAATCGGGTCAAGCGTCATCATATCACGCATACTGACGTTCTGGTCCATCGGCATAAACGGCTGGAAGATGAACTGCAACTTTCCGCCCGCTCTGCGATATTCCTGAAGCACGCGAATCATAAACGGATCTGCCAAGGGGAGCATGGTGTTGTAACCGTTTTCCTCCATCTTGAACAGCGCTTCCAAAATACGCTCTACCGTGTAGTACTCTTTCATTTCCTGTCCGGTATGAACGTACGTGATGTAGGAATGTCCGCTCATGGAATTATCGCCCATAATCAGCTTAGAAACCTTATGTCCGAAAAAATCAACGTATTGCATAGTCGTTCTCCTTTCAAATCAAGGGTTTATCTAAGCATATTGTACTTTTTTAAAAGAAAAAACTCTAGCAAATATGACTAAAAAGGTGGCAAAATCCGCCAAAAAAATCCGCCCTTTCCAAAAAAGGGCGGATGCTGTATGAATTACTCTTTAAAATACTCCGACGGTGCCATTCCCATATAGTTTTTATATGCCTGATTGAACGTGCGAACATTACCAAATCCGCTTTCCAAGGCAGCCCGCGTGATGGGAATACCCTGCTTAATAAGACTGTTCGCCTTCTTAATGCGAAGATCGTTGATGTATTCGTGAACACCTTGTCCCGCGTATTTTCTGAAAACGTTCGTCATATTACTGCGCGAAATATACAAGGCATCGGCAATGGAGGAAAGCGTTAAATTTTCCGCGAAATGCTCGTTGACGTACTTGATGATCTCAAAGAACTGATCGCGCTTTTTATCAACGGCGACGGTCTCACAAGCGAAACGGCTTTGCAACAGCAAGTAGAAAGAAGCAATCAGGCTTTGAAGATAAAAGAACCGATTGGCGTCCGGCTGTTCCTGCTCTTGCGTTATCAGATCAAAAAGCGCGGTTAATTTCGCAAAAAATTCAGGATCACGCTGTTGCTCCTCATAGGTGATGTGCGTTTTTAACGGCTTGACACTCTCACCGAAATGCAACAGTATTTTCATACGAAACTGCATAATCGTAATCTCTGAATTTTCCTCGGGTACAATAAACTGATGCGCCGCGTAAGCCGGGATGGCTATGATATCCCCCTCGTGCGCTTCGTAAATATAACCGTCTACACGAAACGTGCAAGGTCTTTTCAAAACACGACACAATTCGTACTTCTCGTGCCAATGAAAGCGGCCGGTAGTAAAAAGTTCGGTGCAAGAACGAGCTTCATTTTTCGGAATTTCTTGTTTTGATCCCATCTTCCCGCCCCCGTATGTCAGCGTTACCTTCATTATAGCCTCGCACCGTTTGATGTCAATAACATTTTAAGAAAAAATGACTCGGATTTAAGATAAAACGGCTTGAACTTTCCCTTATAACCAAAAGCAGACGGTTACCCGTCTGCAAAAAGTTCAACTATTTTAATCCAATTCAAAGACTTTTATCAGTTTCGGTTGTGCGCCTGTCACAGGATCCATTTCCATAACCATAACGTCTTTCATATAGTCGTTCCATTTGTCAACGACAGGGCTTTCTGCTTGGATTTTTGAAGAAAACTCTACACCCTTTTCGCACTCGTAATAGCCGAACAGTTCGTTTCCAACGTTCCAAATGGTATAATTGCAAATTCCTGCGCTTTTGAGCACCTCCACCAATTCCGGCCAAATTTCATCGTGCCTTTTGCAATATTCCTCAAAGCAGCCGTCTTTGATAATAGCTTTCCATGCGTATTTTTCCATCGTAAAACCTCATTTCACAGTCGTTTTAAATTCGTCATCAAATTATAAAATATAGTAGACGTTTTTCGGTGTTCTGTCAAGTCAATCTTGGGCAAAGATTTGATAGTAAAAAGAGCAGATGGGTAATCCCCATCTGCTCTTTTTATTTTACTTCCCGCAGTTTTTATCGAAAGACGGGTTGCAGGCGTAGAAGTTTTTGCTGTTCAAGCGATCGGTTGCGAGGCGCAACCCTTCACCGAAGCGCTGATAGTGCACGATCTCGCGCTCACGTAAGAATTTGAGCGGATCGCGGACATCGGGATCGTCGATGAGGCGCAACAGGTTGTCGTAGGTGGTACGTGCTTTTTGCTCTGCCGCCAAATCCTCGTGCAGGTCGGTCAGCACGTCACCTTTGACGCCGATATACTCGGCGCGCCACGGCAAGCTCGACGCGGCGATGGGATAGACGCCCGTGGTATGATCCACAAAGTACTTATCAAAACCGGATTTCACGATCTCGTCCTTCGAGAGATTGCGTGTGAGTTGATAGACCATCGCGCTGATCATTTCCATATGAGCAAGTTCTTCCGTTCCGACATCGGTCAGGATGCCTTTGAGTTCGTCGTACGGCATCGAATACCGTTGCGACAGGTATCGCATGGATGCACCGAGTTCACCGTCGGGACCGCCGTACTGCGAAATGATGATCTGTGCATATTTCGGGTTAGGGTTGGCGATCTTGACGGGGTATTGCAGTTTCTTCTCATACTGCCACATTGCCGTTCCCCCTCTCGTATTCCCACGGCCACGGACCGCAGATCCATTTCCAGTCGTCACCGCAAACGTCGGTATTGGTTACGATATACGGGCCATATTGACGTTCGTATTCCGCAACCAATTCGGCGCGTTTTGCCTGCAACTCCTGACGCTTTTTAAGGGCGGCGGTGTCACAAGGATGGGTGTCCAGATACAGCCCCATTTCCAGAATTGCAAAATCGTACGCGTGAATACAGCGTGCTAATTTATATGCCACAGCCGCAACCTCCTCCCATAAACGGTTTTTCCAGTTCCGGATAAATCGTGCCGCGGTCAAAGCCCGCTTCGATTTCGAACAAGGTACCAAATTGTTGAACGGGAACATACGCCATCGCCAACACCATATCGTCACATTCGTGCTCGGTGATAGGGACAGCGGGTTCGACGTACAACCCGTAAGTGGCGGTGCGTCGCCCGCAAGGCATCGGCGCGCCCCGCATAGACGGCCGTCTGCCGTAATACGCATTGCCCAACGTGTATCGCTCCTTTAAAAATTAGTGGGATGTTAACTCCCCTTATTCATCATATGAGCGTGTCCCAAACAGGTGCAAAAAAACTGCACGAACGTTTCCGTTCGTGCAGTTTTGTAACTTATTTATCAAGCCATTTAATAACCTTTGCCGTGGGATCAAAAGCGCGTACCGCCGTTTCGAGTTCCTCTTGGTTGGTGGCAAAGTACGGTTCGTGGTCTCCAAAACGCATTGCCTGATTATCTCTGTTCTTCGATTGGTAGAAGCTGTTGCCCGAAACCGTAAGACCGCTCGTATAGTCTTTTCCGGACCAGAACACCAAATTGCGCGCCGAGCAATCGAAAATGTTGTTGCGGATCACAACGCCGTCGCCGGGGAGATCTTGATAATTCCACGTCCAACCGACAAAATGTCCCACGCCGGTCTGGCTGTCGGGACGCTCCCACGCTTTCATAAAGCCGTAACCTGAAAAACGCATAATGTTATCTTCGATCACCAAGCCGTCCCAAACAGACGTGTCAACGCGATCGAAGCATTCGATCGAATAATTGCAAAACTCGATTAAATTATTGCGGAATACCAAGTTTTTGTAGGTGTGTTCCTCCGACACTCCCTGCGGGGTGATGCCGGCATCGTAGCACTGGTACAGCCAGCAGTTTTCCACCAACGCATTCGTGGTATCTTTCCAAAACGAAACGGCGTTGCCGAGTCCGACTTTGCTTTGCATAAATCGACCGCCGCCAAGCCAACCCATTTCACAATTGGTGATGCGGATGTTGCGCGTGTTTTCCTTTGCGCTGAACGCAAACAAGCCGACGTATTTTAAGCACAGATTATCGACTGTCACGTCGGTCGTATCACGACGCGCCAATATAATATGTTCACGCGTGCCGATCTCGATATCTTCATACAGATCGGACGGATTACCTTTATCCAGATACAGATAAAAGATCTTGTTTTCCAGATCATGATAGAAATCGCCGTTTTGGAGCAGCTCATGCACACCGAAATATTTCGGCGTACCTGCGGCATAGCCGTGGTCAAACACGATGATGCCCGCTTCTTCCGTTGTCAACGGCAATTGCCAAACGTTCGGTGTATCACTTGCCTCCCAAGTGGACAGCGCATAGTTTGTCACCGAGCCGTACAAAGCGGGTTTTTCGCCCTCACCGTACGCGCCGTAAGAAACACCGCTTTTGACGCAAAGAGCAGTCTTACGGCGGTAAATATAGCCGCGCTCAAACAAGACCGCATCACCTGCTTGCAGGAGCGGTGTATTGTTGATAACCGCGTCCACCGTTTGCCACGCCGTTTCGGGAGAGGTGCCGTCGTTGGCGTCGTCGCCCTTCGGAGAAACATAGTAGGTTGTACCGGTAACAACGAGTTCGTCTTTGGTGTTCAGAATGCTCTGGCGAAGTGCTTCCGCTTCAACATCCGAACCACCCGTCATCGGAGTCAATCGTTGTGCTGAGTTTTCAATCTTTACAATCGGTTCCATAGCGTTCATTTCCCTTTCTTTTATCAATTATCGAGCCATTTGATGACTTTTGCCGTAGGATCAAAGGCACGTACCGCCGCTTCCAATTCCGCTTGGTTGGTGGCATAGGCTTGCTCGCCATCGGTAATGTACATTACTTTTCCGTCGTCGTTCGCTTTTTGATAGAAACTGTTGCCCGAAATCGTAAGACCGCTCGTATACTCTTTTCCGGACCAGAATACCAAGTTGCGCGCCGAACAATCAAAAATGTTATTGCGAATAGTCACACCATTGCCGGGCAATTCTTTGTAGTTCCAGCGCCACCCAAGCAGGTGTGCAACACCGATCTGACTGTCGGGACGTTTGCTTGCCGGCATAAAGCCGTAACCCGAAAAACGCATAATGTTATCCTCGATCACAAGGCCGTCCCATTTCGAATCGCTGGTGCGATCGAAAAATTCAATGGAATAGTTGCAAAATTCAATCAAATTGCCGCGGAATACCAAATCCTTGTACGTATTGGCTCCCGATATCCCTTGCGGGGTGATGCCTGCATCGTAGCACTGGTAGATCCAGCAATTTTCCACCAAGGCGTTTTCGGTGTCTTGCCAGAACGAAATGGCGTTGCCGAGCCCCACTTCGGAATCACTGTATCGGCATCCGCCCGCCCAGCCGAACTCACAGTTGGTGATACGCGTGTTTTGCGACCCTTCGCCTGCAATGAATGCATACAAGCCGGCATACTTGAGTGTCAAATTATCAACGGTAATATCGGTTGGATTTTTCTGCGTTGACAGGATGCTTCCCTTTGTGCCGATTTCAATATCGTCATACACGTCGGCAGGGTTTCCTTTGTCCAGAAACAGGTAGAAAATACCGTTTTCGAAATCGTGGTAAAAATCGCCGTTTTCGACAAGTTCCTCGACACCGTCATATTTCGGGGTGCCGGCAGCCACGCCGTGATCAAATACGACGATTCCTGCTTCTTCCGTCGGCAAGGACAGCGTCCAGACGTTGCCAACGTCGCTCTTTTTCCACTCACTCGTTGCGTAGTTAGCCGCTGAACCGTACAAAGCGGGTTTTTCACCCGTTCCGTAAGCGCCGTAGGTCACACCGCTTTTAAGAACGAGCGCTGTCGTACGGCGATACACCTGGCCGCGTTCGAACAACACGGCATCACCCGGCTGTAACAGATAACCGTTGATGACAACGTTGTCAATCGTTTTCCATGCCGTTTCCGGCGAAGTGCCCTCATTGTCGTCGTTTCCGTTCGGCGAAACGTAATAGGTCGTACCCACGATCTCCAGCTCATCGGTTGTGTTCAGGATGTTTTGACGCAAGGCCTCCGCCTCGGTATCTGCACCGCCTGACATAGGATTAAGAAGATGTGCATAGTTTGGTGTTTCTTTGCTGCGATTGCAAGCCGTTGTCGACACCAGCAACACCACGACCAAACAACACAGGATAATCTGCTTGATAAGCACCTTCATATTGACACCCCTTTTCACTGCCCAGTATAGCAACTTCCGCTCAAATAATCAATACAAAAACCGCCAAAACTTTCCGTTTTGGCGGTTTTAAAAGTCGTTTTATTCAACTGTGCCGTATAAGCGGTAGGCAGAAGCATCGTCCTTGCCGTAGTACACCCATACGTTATCATATTTGGGGACCGTAATGCGCACAACATAGCGCACCGAACCGGTTGCCGTGCTGTCGGAAGCGTCCACGGTCAATTTGAGATCTTTGGCGGTGATACGGCGCAACGTAGCGGCGTTACCGCACAAAACGATATCCGAAAGCACTTGGCTTTGCAGCGAGAGTTTCTTGTCGGACGGCAGGTTTTCTACCGTGACGTCATCCAAGCCGTTCACTGCGTACGACAGCGTTTTCGTCGTATAGTTATCGATAGCGAGCTGCACCGATACGGCGTTGCCCTCCAACACCTTAATGCCCGTCGGGACGTTCAAGGAAACGGTCGTTTCGGCATCGGCGGGAGTCAGACGATCAAAATCGATGACACCGAGATTGCCGATCGTGGTTGCAGCCGCATCAAGCGCTGCCGCTTCTCCCACCAAGGTGATGGTGTTCGGTGTTAAACGAACCAGACCGTTTTGAGAAATTCCGTTCGGTTTGTTCTTTAACTCATACGACAGCTCGACGGATCTTTGCACCCATACGGGAACGGTAATATCAAGCGTGTTATCGGCAGTGGCACCGGCAAAACGGCAATTGGCAGCGTCTACCTCATTACCGTCAGCATCCAGTGCTTTGAGAACGGCGGTAAAGCGCGTTGTCGTTTCAATCGCGCCGCCTTCCTCAATCTTGGCAACCACGCTCGCAATACGCTTAACAGCTGTTTGAGGGCCTTCTACCTGAATGGTACCGCCCGTGATTTCGGCGGATTCCATACGCAGATCACCGAGTTGCTGCGTCTTTTCATCCTTGACGGAAACCGCACCGATATCGGTCGTCATCGGGACGGTGGCGGTGATCCAGTAATCACAATTCAAAGAGATCGTCGCGGGAGATACCGCGGTAATGGTATACGAGCCTGCTTTTGCTTTGGTCGCCGTAAGCGAAACCTCCGACACACCCGCGCCCTGAATTTCCGAAAACGCGGGACGGATATCAATATCCTCGGGATTGAGATTGAAAATGACCGAACGGGCACCCTCAACCGTTACGCGGACGTTGAAGGTATCCTCACCGATGACGCGCAAGTCGTTGTAACCCGCGATCGTGTCGGCAAGATCGATCGTTTCGGTAAGGGTGATGGTTCGCTGTTGAATATTGCCGGGACCGAACGAGACCAACGCCCAAATCACCATGGCGGCAATCACGGAAATGATAAGCAAGGCACGTTCGTTATGCAAGAGGGCGTTTAGTGAAAATTTCGTTTTCATTTCGACCTCCATTTGCGCAAAAGCGCGGTAAACCACGAATCCTTTTTATCAGAATCCGACCGCACGTTGCGCCACACGATTTCATTTTCCAGTTCAATACGCAAGCTCTCCGCCGTAAAGTCGCGGGTGAGTTCTCCGCCTTTGGCAACCGAGATCGTACCGGTTTCTTCCGACACGATTACCACGACCGCATCGGAATTCTCACTCATACCGACACCGGCACGGTGACGGGTACCCAAGCTACGGCTGATGCTGGTGTCGTCCGTCAGCGGTAAAATGCAACCTGCCGCAGCGATCTTGGCGTCACGAATAATCATAGCGCCATCGTGCAGAGGAGCTTTGTTGAAGAAAATATTGCCGATCAGTTCGCCGGTAGCATCCGCGTTGATCAGCGTGCCCGAATCCGCGATCTCGCCCAAGCGGGTGCTGCGTTCAAAAACGATCAACGCGCCCATTTTCTCGCGCTGTAACTGGCTTGCCGCCGCACAGGTCGCGGAAATGGCGGATTTCCATTGCTGGATATATTCCTCG
Source organism: Acutalibacteraceae bacterium (assembly GCA_045630765.1). Taxonomy (GTDB): domain Bacteria; phylum Bacillota; class Clostridia; order Oscillospirales; family Acutalibacteraceae; genus RGIG3009. Next base: position 20,709 of record JAZQTM010000040.1, read on the forward strand.
GTTTGCTCTTCGCTAAGGCCGAGAACTTTCAAGCGTTTAAAGCCGTTGTGACCGACCTGCTCCAGCACACGACGAATCTCGGGCTGGAAGATAACGACGACCAGGATCAGCGCGTTATCGAAGATCACTTGCAAGATATATTTTAGGGTGGTCAGCTCCAACACGTAGGCGGCACCGTATGCCAAGCCCAGCAGGAAAAAGCCTTTGAGAAGTTGTTCGGCGCGGGAATCCCGTACCAGTCGCACAATGCTGTAAATCGCGAACGCAACAATGACAATATCCAGGGTATCCGCGAACCAATTATACGTTCGCAGAAAATTCAAAATGCTTTCCCATACCGTCGCAAAGAAGGCTCCCATGCTTCACCACCGCCTTTATACATCGTTCATTTCAATTGTACCAAGATTCCTTGTTGATTTCAAGGGGTTCTTGTAATTTCTGTCAAGATTTTCCTCACTTTTTCCAGATCCTCCCGCGTGGTAAAGACGGAAGGGCAAAGCCGCACGGCACCGCTCTCGAGCGTTCCCATACGACGGTGCGCCGTCGGAGCACAATGCAAGCCCGCTCGCACGGCGATCCCGTATTCCCCGAGCCGCTGCGCCGTTTCCTCACTTGTTTGACCCGCCACCGTCAGCGTGATGAGCGGCACCGTCACCGACAAGTCGGGGTACGGTGTATACAAGCGAATACGCGGTACAGCAGACAGTTGCTCGTACAGAATACGCATTCGTTCCGTTTCCTGATGGGCAATCTCCTCGGCGCCGCCGTGTCGCTCAATAAACTGAATACCGCCGAGCAGACCGCAGATGGCGGGGACGTTCAGCGTACCGCTTTCCAAGCGATCGGGAAGTTCCTCCGGCTGTGACGGTTGCAACGAATGGCTGCCCGTGCCGCCTTCGATCAGCGTGTGCAGTGCGTAGTCGCCGCGACACAAAAGGGCGCCGATCCCCATCGGTCCGTATAGTCCTTTATGACCGGGCACGCACAAAAAGTTAATATGCTCCGTTTGCATATTGATAGGCAAGATCCCCGCACTTTGCGCCGCATCCACCGCGAAAGGAATGCCCACTGCTTTTGCTGTTTCACCGATCACGCGAAGCGGCGTGCGCTTACCGAGCACGTTGGAGGCGTGGGTACATAAAATCAGGCGCGTGGAGGGTAAAATCGCTCGGCGGATACGACGGGCAGTTTCCTGCGGATCGGTAGGATCCACCGTCACCGTTGTGTAAGTGACACCTTCCAGTGCTTCCAGCGGGCGAATGACCGAGTTGTGCTCCAAATCGGTGATCACCGCGTGACCGCCCTGTGACAGCAAGCCTTTGATGACAAGATTGAGAGCACCCGTACAGTTCGGCGTAAACACTACGCCTGACGGATCCTCCAATGAAAAAAGCGATGCCAACGCTTCGCGGCAAGCATACACGTGCTCCGCCGTTGCCATCGCCATACGGTAACCGCCTCTGCCGGGGTTGGCACCGTAATGAATCAGCGCCCCCGCCATCGCGCGATGCACCTCCGGCGGTTTTGGGTATGTGGTCGCGGCATTATCCAAATAGATCAACGCCGAACACCCCCGTGCTCGGTGCGCAATACGCGAATCCCCGCTTTTTTGAGCAATGCGGTAATCGACTGCGCCTCACCGCTCACCAACAGACTGTATCCGCAGCCGTCGCTTTCCTGAACGCGGGAGGAGCGCTGCATATAAACTGTAAAGCCCTGCCGTTCTAACAACGTTTTTCCACGCATAGCGTTGGTAACAGAGCTGATATAGACAGTTGTCCATTCCATAGTTATCACCTCTCATTCCACTATATGCCAAGCGAAATGAGAGGTGCGGGTTTTCATTACCTTCTGCTTTTCAGATAATCTTCCAATATGATGGTTGCCGACACGGTATCGACGATCGCTTTGCGCTTTTTGCCGCGCACGTTGGTTTCGTTCAAATACCCGATGGCGGATACCGTTGTAAGGCGCTCATCCCAAAGGGCGACCGGTAAATCGGTGAGTGTGCGCAGTTGTTCGGCAAAGGCTTCCGCGCGCTCGGCGCTCTCCCCTTTGCTGCCGTCCATATTGCGGGGCAACCCAACTACCAACGCGCCGGCACCTTGTTCTTTTGCAGTAGCAGCAACTTTTTCCGCCAGCACGTTGAGGTTGCGTTCCGTAACCGTGCCGATCGGCGATGCCAGCAGTTCCAATTCATCCGATATAGCAAGACCGGTACGCACCAGTCCCAAATCCACCGCCATAATCTTCATTCGTTATCACCTCACGGAAACTATTGTAGCATAATGATGGAAAATATGCAAATCTTGCAACTTTGAACCTAAAATTCTTCAAAAAAGTGCCTAAAAGTGAATTTTGCGCCCCAAAGTCCGTCAATTTGAAGTTTTTGTGTAAAATACTTGCAATACCGTGGTTGGTATGCTATACTGACATTTAGGATTTTTTAATAAGGAGAAGATATATTATGTCCTATGTTGATTCCGTTTTGGAAAAAGTAATTCGCGACAACCCCGGTCAGCCCGAATTCATCCAGGCTGTTACTGAGGTTTTGGATTCCCTGCGTCCGGTGATCGACGCCAACCCGCAATACGAGAAAGCCGCGCTCCTCGAGCGTATGGTGGAGCCCGAGCGTGCCATCATTTTCCGTGTGCCGTGGGTAGACGATGCCGGTAACGTGCAGGTCAACCGCGGTTATCGCGTTCAGTTCAACGGCGCGATCGGTCCCTACAAGGGCGGTTTCCGTTTCCATCCCACCGTTAACCTGAGCATTATGAAGTTC
>JAZQTM010000041.1:0-9286 GCA_045630765.1 Acutalibacteraceae bacterium
CCGATGATAAACACCACGCAAACCGCAAAGAGAATCAAACATACACCGTTCACGACCCATTCGGGGACTTTCGATAAGTTGATCTTGTTCTTCCACGGGAACATACAGATCACACCGAGCGGGATATACAGCCACGCATACGCTTGACACGCGCAGGTAAAGAGCGTATACTGTTTTCGGATTTTATCATATTAAGGAGCAATGGAACATGCTTACGTTTACCGCATCGACAGGCGTTGCTTTTATGATGTTGTGCTTGTTTGCCGTTATTGCCGTAGGGTATCTTCTCGGCCGTATCACCATCAAAGGCATCAATCTGGGAACCGCCGGCGTTTTTATTGTAGCGCTGGTATTCGGTTGCCTGTTCTACAAAGATCTTGCCAACGCACTTACCGTCACGGGACAAACCTTTGTCAGTGATGCGCTCAAGATCGTGGAAAATCTCGGTCTTATGTTCTTTGTCACCGCCGTCGGCTTTATTGCAGGTCCCGGCTTTGTGGAAAACTTTAAAAAGAATTTCAAATCGTACATCCTGCTCGGACTCGTGATTATCGTCGCCGGCGGTCTGACGAGTGTCGGTTGCATTCTGATCGGCAGAAACTTTACCGACCTTGAAAACGGTGAACTCACCGCGATGATGACAGGTCTGTTATCGGGCGCGCTCACCTCTACCCCCGCCTTCTCCGCCGCCAAAGGCACCGTCGCCCCCGAACTTGTCGACCACGTTTCGACCGGTTACGGCATTGCGTATCTTTTCGGTGTTGTCGGTGTGGTGTTGTTCGTGCAACTGATGCCCAAACTGCTGCGCGTTGACGTGGAAGCGGAACGCAACAAGATCGCCGTTGCCGACGTCGGCAAGAAAAAGGTGTACGAGGGCAAGCTCATTGATATGGATGACTTCGGCTTTATGCCGTTTGCACTGGCTGTGATGATCGGTATCGCGATCGGCAGTGTGAAGTTCGGTAACTTCTCGCTGACTACCACCGGCGGTTGCTTGTTGTCGGGTTTGGTATTCGGTCATTTCCTGCACATCGGACCCATCAACATTATGCCGAAATCCACAACGCTTAAATCTATGCGTGAACTCGGTCTGGTGTTCTTCCTGATGGGCGCCGGCATTTCGGGCGGTTCGCGTTTTATCGAGTTGTTCGAGCCGGTTTATTTCCTGTATGGTATCGCTATGACGATCGTCCCGATGATCATCGGCTTCCTGATCGCCAAATACGTGCTGAAGCTTCCCCTGTTCAACAACCTCGGCTCTATCACCGGCGGTATGACGTCCACCCCCGCGTTGGGTACGCTGATCCACGTGACCGGCACCGAAGACGTTGCTTCGGCTTACGCCGCCACCTACCCCGTCGCACTGATATCGGTCGTGCTTGTCAGCCAATTCTTAATTATTTTCTTTTCATAAAAAAGAGCGAGGTGAGTACCACCTCGCTTTTTTATTCTCTTCGCATACTGTTGACTTTGTTGGTAGAGTGTGATACACTGCCAAACGCACACGACTTTACGTAAGAGGAGGAACGCATTATGGTGTTAGTGCTGATTGCTACGGTACTGTTAGCCTTTGATTTTGCGCTTCAGAAAACCTATCAACGCACAGAGGGCGCCACGCTGGCATCCGGACTGAAATTCAATGCTGTAAGCGGCGTATTGAAAGCGATCATTTTCTTTGCGCTATCGGGTTTTTCCCTTGAGTTTTCGGTTTTCTCAATACTGCTTGCTCTGCTGATGGCAATAGTCAACGTCGCCTACGTGCTGATCGGTTTTCAGGTCCTAAAACGCTCCGGTATGGCGATCTATTCCATTTTTCTTATGTGCGGCGGTATGCTGCTCCCGTATTTTTACGGCGTTCTGTTTTTGAATGAAACCATCAACGTGTTTCGCGTCGTCGGTGTGCTCATCATTCTCGTTGCCATTCTTCTGTCCAACAAAACCAAGCAAGGGATCGACACAACGGTAATTCTGTGTTGCCTCGCCGTCTTTCTCCTAAATGGTTGCGTGAGCATCATCTCCAAAGCACACCAGATAAACGAAGCGTTCTCCCCCGTAAGCAGCGCTTCTTTCGTTATGTATGCGGGATTGTTCAAAGCACTCGTCAGTTTGGCGGTGCTGCCGTTTGCCAAATCTCAAAAACAAGCCCCGTTCTTTTCGAAAAAAACGACACTCCTTGTCATCGGCGCGTCGGCACTCATCGGCGGTGTGTCGTATTTGTTCCAACTCATCGGCGCCAAGGAGCTGCCTGCCACCGTACTCTATCCCCTCGTTACGGGCGGCAGCATTATTTTCTCCACCTTATCAGGCATTGTATTTTTCAAAGAAAAAGTTTCGGTATACCAAATCATCAGCATCGTGCTGTGTTTTGCGGGAACGTTCTTATTCCTATAACACATAAAAAGAGCGGAGTGGTTAGCCACTCCGCTCTTTTTTATTCATCTATGGTAATGGAAAGGTCGCACCGCTCTTTTACCTGCATCTCGTTAAAATACACCCGTTCGAGCGGGATCCATTCCTCAAAAAAGCGCTTTGCCATCGGCGGTGTGTTGCGTTTTTCAATGCGCGCTTTCTGAAACGCGGGCGCAACGTCCAAAAACACCGACAGATCGTAATACCCCGCGAGTTCCGGGTGCATCGAATACGCGCCTTCAATAACGGTCAACCGTTTGGGTTCAACCGTAATCGGTGGGCAAACCGTGAGGGTGGAACAATCAAATCGGCGGTACAAGATCGGCTCTTTTTTTGAAAGCGGTACCAACACCTCATCCAAAAAGCGCTCTCGGTCCACGTTTCCGCCAATCTCCCGATAGCGTTCGGGGGTGCGCTGCTCGGGACGTAAAAAGAAATCGTCCATATGGAATACCGTACAATCGTACAACGTTTCCAGCAGTTTGCTCAGCGTCGTTTTACCGCTTGCACTGCCGCCCTCAACCGCCAGCACGACGGGCTGTTCTTTAAGCCGTGTATCCAACTCCGCAAGCAACGGCAAAAACGGCAGATAATCGCGAGATATAACGCGATAAGCGGGGCGGTATGCCCGCCGAAACTCCTCCGAATGACGCACGGCGGCAAAGCCGCTTTGCCGCCACTCTTGTACGGCGGTTTCAAACGCACTCGTCGAAAACGGCAAGGCGCCCTCTTTCACCAGTTCGGCGGCAACGCACAACTTGTCTTCCAAGCGCGCCGCTCCGTCGACCTCCTGCTTGGCAGATGCCGCAAACAGCCCGCCAAACGTTTGAGCGTCCAACCCCTTATTCAAATACGAAAGCGGCACGCGCGCGTACGCCCCGTCAAGGAATTCGATCTCGGTCGGTGCGCCACAGTCGTTCTCGGCGTGTTCCGCACGTATATACGCTACCGCAGATGCGGCATCCGTTACCAAATGCTCACACCCAAACGCACTTTGATGCAGAAATTTCAGTACGTCCCTAATCTGTAATTCAGGGTATTGTTGATACTGCTGTATCAGTAAACGGCGAGTTCTCTCACACGGTTTTGTCATACCATATTAGTCCTTTAACTTCGTTATCTTCGGGTTATCCAGGAGCATCACAAGAATCGGGATGAGCACCAACTGCACGATAATGCCGGGAATGGCATTGGTAAACGCACCCGCAACGAAAGCGGCAAGCGTAAACGCACCGCCACTGATGCCCATACACACCATCATCGCGGCACCCCATACCAATCTGCCGACCACCATCGCGACGATCAACGATACGTAGATCGAAATCTTTTTACGGGGAAGCAGCTTGTGCATCAACCCCGCTACCGCACCGTACGCGGCAAGTTCAAACGCCATACAAACGGCAGTCGGGAACAGCGGCGGCATACCAAGCGTCAGCGAGCGGAACAGCGGAGCGATCACACCCACCGCCAAGCCCCACGGCCAACCGCAAATGAAACCGCAAAGCAACACGGGAATATGTAACGGGCATAACATTGCCCCGATCTCGGGGATCTGTCCCGTCAAAAACGGCATCACGTAAGCGAGCGCCAAGAACAGCGCCGCCAGGATCATTTTGAGCAATTTCGTTTGTACTTTCATAACGTTTCCTCCTTGGAATAAAAAAAGTGTCACTATTTCTTCAGAAATAATGACACCTTCATAGTATCGTTTGGAAATAATCGTATTTCGCCTTGTGGTAAGGGGAACTTCTGCTCCCGCGCTGTCCTTCTGAACAGAACCACCCTCAAGATACCATATCTGCCGACAATTGTCAAGCGTTATCTGCCGTAATACGACGCAATTTGGCAAGCACGTCCTCGATCAGCGCCGTCGTGTTCATATCCGTAACACCCGCGATCAAATTGTCACATTTGTTGACGGGGATCAAGATGCGAACCGCCTCGGCACGCCCCACGGCAGCCGCCATGGTCGGTGTGATCTCGCCGAGCAGAGAATCCGCGATCACAATACCGACAGGACCGATGATAACGTCCGCTTTACGGCACGCCACCACGACCGGATTTTCTCCCGTCGCCGCCTGGTTGGCGCCGGCTTTGAGCATCGTCGCCGTCGCCACCGCGTTCGTGCCGATGGCTGTGATATTCACCTTCGGGAATTGCGCCGTGATTTCTTTGACGAGTTGGGCGCCGAGCTGTCCGCCCTGCCCATCAATAATGGTTATGTTCATACTAACACCTCTATTTGGTCGGCTTTCTGAAAACAAACAGTTTGCTGATAATATAATTCAGTATCAAAATGATGATCTGCGCTACCATCTTCACTGCAAAACTATCCAGTTCCAGTTTTGTGATAAACACGAAAATAAGCAGTTCTTCCACCAGCAGGGTTGCTACTCTGCCGCCGTAAAACTTCACCATCTGGGCAAAAAATCCGCCCGCAGACGTCGTCTTGGCTTTGAATACCATCGTGCGGTTGGTTAAAAAAGCAACCAACACGGCAAGGATCCACGAAGTCAGATTGGCAATATGCTCGTTGACACCGAGGACGATGTTTAAGAGCGAAAACACGCCAACACTGACCACCGTTGTCACCGCACCGAAAAACAGATACAACCATATCGACTTATGCTTTTTGTAAATCGGATAAAACACCCGCAGAACGGGCAACGACATAAGTTTATCAAAAATATCCATAGTGCTCCTCATCGGATACTTATTCCTCGGAGGTATCTTCTTCTACGGCAGGCGCCGTCTTCTTTTCGGCAAGATGCGTTTTGGCATCCTTAAAGAAGCTTGCCACAATCAAGATCATCACAATGCCGATCGGGAAAGCGGCAATAATACTAACCGATTGCAGATTGCTCATCGAGCTTTCCGAGAAGATCAGCGCGATCGGCAAGACGATCAGCAACACGCACCACATAAATTGGATCCATTTGGAGGGCGACTCCGTCTGTCCCAACTTCTTATAACTGTAACAAGAAGCGATGAGTGCGATAGAATCAAACGACGTTGCGTAAAACATCATCATCGTTATCAAGACAACCGCCAACACCACGGGGGCGGCAGGTAACGTGTTGATGATTTGAACAATGATCTCGTACAGGTCACCGGTTTCGTTGTAGATGGAAATGAAATCAACGGCACCCGAAAACTGCTTGCCGAGAGAATAGTTGCCAAGAATAATAAAGCTTAAAATGGTGGAGCCCACACCGAAAGCGTAACCGCCCAAAATGGTCTGGCGGATGGTTCTTCCCTTGGAAATGCTGCCGATAAAGAAAGGCGCCGCCACACACCATACCATCCAGTAAGCCCAGTAGAAAATCGTCCAGTTCTGCGGGAACGAGGTGGTACGTCCGGGATCGGTGTACGTAGACAATTCAAAGAAGTTTTGCACCATCGTACCAAGGGAAGACAGACCCGATTCGATAATGTATTTCGTCTCACCGCTAAACAAAAAGACGAAAGCAAGCAACCCGAAGAACAGCCATACGCAACTGTTGGCAAGGAACTTAATTCCCTTAAAGCCTTTCAGCAAGGAATAGGTGTATACCACACAGGTGACGAGCAAAATAACGATCGTCACGATCGTTGTATTCAGTTGAATACCGAACAACTCGTTAATGATACGTGCCATCAACGGCGTTGCCAGACTGAACGTGGTCGCAGTACCCGCCAACAAAGCAAATACCGCCAACAGATCAATAATTCTGCCCAGCACACCGTCGGTATGCTTGCCCAAAATCGGGCGGCAGGCTTCGGAATATTTTTGTTTTTCTCTCTTGCGAACGTGGAGCATAAATCCAAAAGCGACCGCCAATACCAGATAAAACGCCCACGGAATCAAGCTCCAGTGGAAGATCGGATATACGCCCGCCCATTTCTCAATGCTGCCAAGCTCGGCTATATGAGGATCGGTCGCGTACAAGATCCACTCGGAGAAGGAATAGAACAAAATGTCCGCCGCAAGACCTGCGGTGAACATCATCGATCCCCACGCAAAGAAGGAATACTTCGGTTTCTCATTCTGACCGCCCAAAACGATTTTACCGTATTTGGAGCAAGCGATAAAGAGTGAGAAAAGGAAAATACCCAAACCGATGATCAAATAGTAAGATCCCATCGTATCGCCCAAAAAGAACCGAACGACGTTGATAACGTTGTTCGACTGTTCAGGCAAGAGGAAGAACAACAGACTTAACCCCACGATGATCCCTAACGGCACCAACGTGATTGCCCAGTCAATTTCTTTTCGCAATTTCTGCTTGTTTTGTTCCATCATAACCACCCTTTACACATAGTTTTGATAAGCGGCATCCATCGCCGCAAGTTCGCTTAAATTATCGATCTCCACAATATCGCCCTCGTTCATTTCAAAAATGCCCAAGCGATATTCCTCGGGATAACAAAACATCGCCACGTCATCCCAATAGATCTGACGGTTTTGTTTTTCGTCAAACTCCGTTTCCAAATGGCGTTTGAGTTTTTCGCCGTCAGCCTTATTCCAGCGGGAAATGCTGTACAACTGCCAACCCTTTTCGCCGCCCGTTCGGCTGCAAGACGTCACCACGCCGTTTTCGACCTGCATCAACCATTCGTCCGTCTTGCCCTCGCACCACACGGCGTTGTATCCCGACCGCTCAAAATGCGGATCAAGGATTGCCGCATTGTAAATGATCTGGTCACCGTCGAGGATCATCACATCCTCCAAAAACGCTCTTGCCGCGTACAGTGACGAGATGTTGTTGCACGTGTCGTAAAGCGGATTTTCAATCAGCGTCACGCCGCTGTATTCGGTTTGAAGACATCGAAACTGTTCTTTCAGATATCCGACGACAACGTAGATCTCCGTAATACCGTTTTTGTGAAGTGCCTCGATCACCGTATCGATCATCCGTTTACCGTTCACACGGACAAGCGGCTTTGGAACGGTGTTGGTAACGGGCTGCATCCGTTTACCGATGCCCGCCGCCATAATAATGGCACGCTTTACCGTATACATCATTCCTGCGCCCCCTCCGCTTTTTTCATTTCTTCCGTCGCGATTCTGTAATACTCTTTCGCGAAACGGTACTGCGCCAGCGAATACTCGCCGAATTCCACGCCCAACTGCCGCTTGTACTCGCACCAGTTGCTCCACAAAAGTCCGCACATAGCAATGTAACAATAGATCTTAATGCGGGTGGCGGCGTCACAGCGACCTTCAAAATAAATGTCGATGAGTTCCTCAACCTTATCCCTGGTATACATCGAATAAATGCAGAACATCGCAATATCCACGTGCGGATCTTGCATTGCCGCATATTCCCAGTCGATAAGATACACCTTTTCTTTGCCGTTTTGATCGTTGGCAAAAAGGAAGTTATCTTCATTCGCGTCAATGTGCGTTAACACGTACGGCAACTTATGGGCGTCAACGTATGCCTTGAGCGAAAAAACGTGCTCTTTCGTCTGCTCATAGTCCTTGAAAATGGACGTTTCACCGTTCCACAACGACTCGTAAAAATCGATTTTCTCAAAAATATCAAAGCAATGCTTAACCTGAAAACCTTTTTCGTGGAACTCCCGCAGCACCTGCATACACTTCGTCAAATCCTCCACGGAATCCGTGTTGCACGTTCTGGCATTGTTCAGATATTCGGTGATCTTATACCCGTTTTCGGGATTGATATACAAAATCCGATCACAGATGTTTTCGTACCGTATGACGTTGTACACTTCGGCTTCCTCGATGCGGTTGATGAGCTGGTCCGTTCCCTCACCGGGTATCCGCATAATGTACTTTTTTCCCTTGCAGTTAAACAAAAACGAGCGGTTTGTCATACCGGCTTTGGAAACCGATATATCGGTAATATCCGTTTCCTCCACTAACAGCGCGTCGCAAATAACCGCAATGGCATCCGTCTTCAGTTGATTGGAATTCTCGTCGAATTCACGCAACTGCTCGTACGTGTTGATCTCCACCGTGTGTTGCGCATCCGTTACGCGCGCCATCACCGTCAGTTTTGGCTCCGTATACAACGCGCTTTCCCAAAACTCGTGATCGTACGCCGCGTTTTTCGCAAGTCGCGCAACCGTCTGTTTCAAGAGCTTCGCATCCTTCGCCGTGAAATACGCAATACCGACCATCGTATTCCCTTGCCCGGGAACGGCATCAAACACCAATTCCTTTTTCTTGTTGACACGCGCCGGACCGGTCGCATCGGCGGTGTCACTGACCATATACCAGGAATATAACTCCGCTTTCTTAAAGGGATTATGCCGACACCAAACGTCGCACGGAACGATATAACCGTCCTCCAAATAATCGCACGCAAGATTCAGAGAATGTAAATTGTTCTTTTCGGCGTACAGCGTATTGACGATCAGCCGCACCCCGTATTTATCAATTAAATACTCATAGCTTTCCTTCAAGAAGCCTACGACAACGGAAATGTTCTCCACGCCGACCTCTTGCAACTGCTTGATCAGGCGCTCGATCAGCGGCTCGCCGTGAATTTCGATCAACCCTTTGGGCACCTGCGTATTGATCGGAACCATCCGCATACCAAACCCCGCCGCCAAAATCACGGCGTTTTTGGTCTTGTGCTGCGCGTACAGTTTTTTTGCCTTGGGGGTGAGCGTCATTTGCGAATCCAACAGCTCCTCGGCCATCAATTCTTTCACACCGCTATTGATTTTCCCCAGCGAATGTCCGCATTGCTCGGCCAATTTCCGTTGATTCACATAGCCGCCGGCGGCAATCGCGTTCAAAATATCGCATTCTTGAATGTTCATAAAATCACCTTACGACCGTTTTGTGAGCAAGCCCATTATAGCATGCCTCTTTTTGTTTGTCAATAACAGCAAAACGCCCAACAAAACGATTTTCAGTCTG
>JAZQTM010000042.1:0-14306 GCA_045630765.1 Acutalibacteraceae bacterium
CCTGAATAATAAGCAATATTTAAGTGTTCAAGAAGATTGTTTGAAACGATTTTTCCTGTTTCAATCAAATCAATATATTTTGGCAGGTTTAATTCGTTTGCCAAAATTGAATTAAAGAATTTATTATAAAAAATCGCTCCAGATATCTTGATTGAAACAAAACCTAAAAGCAGTGATAAACCATATAAAAATTTGTTATCGGTAAACACCAACAGTATAATGGCAATGGCAACAAATACACCAAAAACACCTAATAAACAAAGTTTGTATTTTTTTAGAATAGCCTTTGTATTGTAATTGTTCATAATAACACCTCGCCGGCAAATATTATATATTATTAGGCTTAAAATAGCAACATTATGTTTGGTAAAAGGGCTTTAGGTTATTCTAAAAATCGGAAAACGTGATATGCATTTTCCATGCTTGTTGTGGCGTCAGACGTCTTCACGCAGTTTACAAACGTCTACCCAAATACCGTTGGTGTATTCCTCTAATTGGGCGGGGGTGACTTCAATTGCTGAATTGGAACTGCCTGCTGCGGGATATACCGTATCAAAGCGGCGCAACGATTCATCTAAGAAAATGCGTACCGTTTCAGGCAAGGCAAAGGGGCAGACACCGCCGACGGCGTGTCCCGTCAGTTCCAAAGCCTGATCGGGGGAGAGCATTTTGGCTTTGAAGCCAAAGGTTTGTTTATATTTCGGGTTGTCGATTTTGGTGTCACCCGCAGTGACCACTACCAGACAGCCCTCGCCGTCCGCAAACGACATAGTCTTGGCGATGCGGGCAGGGGCAACGTTCAGCGCTGCTGCCGCCAGTTCCACGGTGGCGCTGGATACGGAAAATTCTTGAATATCCTGTTCTCTGCCGAAGCGGGCAAGAAACGGACGAACGCGTTCAATTGACATAATGGTATACAGTCCTTTCTGAATAGACCGGTTTGTATGAGTGACCGTGTTTTCAGTATACTGCAAACCGTATCGGTATGCAAGAAAAAACCTTGTGAAAAAAGTAACAAGATGCGAACTTTAGGTTGACTATTTCATTAAATAAGAGTACAATAATAATAATTTTAGTTTTTCTTTGGAGGAATGTATTATGGCAAGAGTATACAATTTTTCGGCCGGCCCTTCCGTGCTGCCGGAGAGCGTTTTGAAACGTGCGGCAGAGGAGATGCTGGATTATCAGGGTTCCGGTCAGTCCGTGATGGAGATGTCGCATCGTTCGAAAACATACGATGCCATTATCAAAGAATGTGAGGCGCTTCTGCGCGAGATTATGAACATTCCGGATAACTATAAAGTGCTGTTCTTGCAGGGTGGTGCTTCGTCGCAGTTTGCGATGATCCCGCTTAACCTGATGAACAAGAGCGGCAAGGCGGATTTCATCCTGACCGGTCAGTGGGCGACCAAAGCGTATAAGGAAGCCGACCGTTACGGTGAGGCGAAGGTGATCGCCAGTTCTAAGGACAAGACGTTCTCCTATATCCCCGAGTGGGATGAGGCGGATTTCACGCCGGATGCGGATTATTTCCACATCTGCATGAACAACACCATTTACGGTACCAAGTTCACGAAGCTTCCCGAAACGGGTGACGTACCGCTGGTAGCGGATATTTCGTCCTGCATCTTGTCCGAGCCGATCGACGTGTCGCGTTTCGGTCTGCTCTATGCGGGTGCGCAGAAAAATATGGCACCTGCCGGTTTGACGGTGGTTATCGTGCGCGAGGATCTGATCGGTAACGCACAGGAGATCACCCCCACGATGTTCAATTATCAGATTCACGCGGAGAACGATTCGATGTTCAACACCCCGCCCTGCTACACCATTTACGTGTGCAAGCTGGTGCTTGAGTGGGTGAAGAACGAGATCGGCGGTCTGGAGAATATGAAGGCCATCAACGAGAAGAAGGCCGGCATCCTGTACGATTTCTTGGATTCTTCCAAACTGTTCAAGGGCACCGTTGAGAAGAAGGATCGTTCGCTGATGAACGTGCCGTTTATCACCGGTAACGAAGAGTTGGATGCGAAGTTTGTTAAGGAAGCGACTGCTGCGGGCTTTGTGAACCTGAAAGGTCACCGTTCGGTCGGCGGTATGCGTGCATCCATCTACAACGCAATGCCGATCGAGGGCGTTGAGAAATTAGTGGCGTTTATGAAAGCTTTTGAAGAAGCAAACGCGTAAGGAGATTTGAAAATGGATATTTTAGCACTTAATAAGATCGCGGCTTGCGGTACCGATCGTCTTGGTGCAGGCTATACGGTCAGCGATGCCGTTGCAGAGCCTGTCGGCGTACTGGTTCGTTCGGCTGCGATGCACGATATGGAGTTCCCGTCCTCGCTTCTCGCGGTTGCCAGAGCGGGTGCGGGTGTCAACAACATTCCGTTGGATCGCTGCAGCGATGCCGGTATTGTGGTGTTCAACACCCCCGGTGCCAACGCCAACGCGGTTAAGGAACTCGTGCTTGCCGGTTTGCTGCTTTCGTCCCGTAAGGTCGTTCCCGCTATCGAGTGGGCAAAGACGCTCAAAGGTCAGGGCGCTGAGGTCGGTAAGTTGGTCGAAAAAGGAAAGGGTCAGTTCACCGGTCCCGAAATTCTCGGCAAAAAACTCGGTGTTGTGGGTCTTGGCGCGATTGGCATTTTGGTTGCCAACGCTGCTAAATCGCTCGGCATGGAAGTGTACGGATACGATCCGTATCTGTCGGTCGATGCCGCGTGGAGCCTGTCCCGTTCGATTCACCACGCTGCCACGTTAGAGGAGATCTACACGGAGTGTGATTACATCACCGTTCACGTACCGCTCAACGACGGTACGCGTGGTATGATCGGTAAGGATACCATTGCGATGATGAAAGACGGCGTGCGCATTCTGAACTTCGCGCGCGGCGAGCTCATCGACGGCGAGGCAATGCGTGCCGCTTTGGCGGACGGCAAGGTTGCCGCGTACGTGGTGGATTTCCCGTCCGACGATATGCTGTGTGTCGAGAACGTCATTGCGATTCCGCATCTCGGTGCTTCCACGCCCGAGAGCGAAGACAACTGTGCGATGATGGCGGCAGACGAGCTCAAAGCGTATTTGGAGCAGGGTATCATCCGCAACTCGGTTAACTTCCCCGCAATGGACGTTGCGAAGAACGGCGACGTGCGCATTTGCGTTTTGCACCGCAACATCCCGAACATGCTCGCGCAGATCAGCGCGGTCGTGTCGGAGGCGGGTGTGAACATCGAAACGATGACCAACCGTTCCAAAAAGGACAATGCGTATACGGTGCTGGATATTATTGGCGAAGTGCCGGAGAGCATTATTGACGGTATTGGCGCAATCGACGGTGTTATCCGTGTGCGCAAGATCTAAATGATGTAAGAAAGCGGCACTGAATTCATCGGTGCCGCTTTTTTTAATAAAAAGGAGGACGTTGCCGTGCACGGAACGGGTGCTTTAGGAATCACCTTGCGCGTGGTGCTGGCGGTGATCTGTTTTCTTATCGGTATATGGGGTGTGCTGCCCGCCTTGACAGGTCGCTTTCACGCCGGTTGTGTGACGATGGTACTTGTCGGTGCGCTTGGCGTTACGGCGTGCATTACTTTTCCCGATCTCGCCGCTTTTTGTTGCCGTGTTTGGCAAAGCGGTGCGGGGAAAGCGGTGCTATGTGCGATCGTGGGACTTGTTGGTGCGTTGGTGTGCTTGTTTATCGGGTTATCGCTTTGTATGATAAGCGCGTGTAAACGGCAGCCGAACAGCAACGCGACGCTGATCGTGTTGGGGGCGGCATTGCGCGAGGATCGACCGAGCGAATTGTTGCGCGGGCGATTAGAAGCGGCATACGCCTATTTAGAGGCGCATCCCGATTCCAACTGTATTGTGTCGGGCGGACAGGGCCCTGATGAGATCTGCACCGAGGCGAGCGTGATGCAAGCGTATTTGGTGGAGAAAGGGATCGATCCCGCACGCATTTATATGGAGGAAGTCTCCACCAGCACGTTTGAGAATATTCGGTTGTCCCGCGAGTTGATTGAGCAACACGGACTGAATTCCGAGGTGGCGGTGGTGACGCAGGAATTTCACCAGTTCCGCGCGCAACAGTTTGTGAAGCAGGCGGGACTGACCGTGTCGGGTGCGGTGACGGCGCATACGCCGTGGCATTTGTTGGCAAGTTATTGGATCCGCGATTTTGCGGGGATCTGTCATATGGCATTATTGGGAACATAAAAAAGAGGCATCATCGATGCCTCTTTTTTATTGTGTTTGTATGTCGGAAAAGGTGACGGTCAAGGGGATGCTTGGGATGGTGAGGGAGAGGGGGGCACCGCTTTTTGCGTCGTACACGTAGGTGTATTGAGCGTTGCCCGATAAGCCGTTTACCGTGATCTTGCCGTCCGTTTCGCTTCGTTCGCCCTCGCCGCGAAAGGTGGCATCAAACGCCGAAAGCAGTCCCTCGCCGAGCGCGTTTTCGGGGAGTTTGGCGGGATCGACGTTATAGGAGAGCCCTAAATACCGAAGGGTGACTTTTTCACCGTCCCATTCAGCGGAAAGACCGTTTAAGGTTTCGGGCTCGGAGAATTCCAGTAACAGAGTGCTTGCTGTGCGGCGCGTCAACGTGCCGACAGCGGTAAGGTCGTTGTATTGTGCGCGGAAAGAACAGATGAAATCAACCGCGATCGGCTCTGCCGCTTGTTGCCGGCGACAGCCGACACACAATAACAAACACGAAAGACAAAGTGCGATAAGGCGACGGGACATTCGTTTTCTACCCCTTACGATTCAAGTTGCAGAAACAGCGCTCCCAGTTCATCCAGTATATCGGTAGGCAGCATAGCGTGCTGTGATAAGCGCGCAGCAGCGAGATCGCCCGCCGCACCATGCAGATATACACCGCAACGCGCGGCGTCAAAAAGGGGAAGTCCTTGTGCGACGAACCCCGCGATCATACCCGCCAGTACGTCACCGCTGCCGGCAACTGCCATACCGGGGTTGCCGGTTTGATTGACGAACGTCGTGCCGTTCGGCGCGGCGACGACGGTTTGATGCCCTTTAAGTACCACGACCGCATTAAAACGCGCAGCAGCAGTTTTCGCCGCCGCTTGTCGATCAGCCCCGATCTGTTCGACGGTAGTGTGCAACAGACGAGAGAGTTCTTTGGGGTGCGGTGTCAGAATGAGTGGCGCATGCGCTGTTTCCAGTATAGATATATGCTGCGCGGCGACGTTTATACCATCCGCATCCAAAACGATGGGGCAGGTTGCCGCAGTCAACAACGCCTCGGTCAAACGTGCGGTTGCAGACGTGTTACCGAGTCCGCAACCGATCAACAAAGCGGTACTTTTTTGCAAGTGTGGCGCTAATTCCTTGACAATGGCGGCGGTGGATTGTTCGGCGAGAGGGGCGAACACTACCTCGGGCAGTGCCGCTCCCGCGATGGGATAGATCGATTCGGGTAGGGCGGCGATCACAAGCCCCGTTCCGCATCGCATAGCGGCGCGGGCGGCGAGTATCGCGGCACCTGCCATACCGTAACTGCCGCACACCGAAAGCAGTGTGCCGTATGTGCCTTTGTGGCTGTCGGCTTCCCGTTTCGGGAAACAGCATTTAATCGAGTCGGGGACGTTCATAGAGCGTTTCTCCTTTGAAAAAAGGCGGCCGATGGCCGCCTTTTTGTGATACGTTATTCTTTGTTAAAATCCAACTGCACCAGTTTGGGTAATCCCTCATAGAAGGAATTTTTCACGCGTTCGTCAGGCTGGAACACGACCAACGTATGACCGCGTTTTTTACTGTGATACGTGAAATAATACAGATTATCCTCGTGCTCGGACGGCGCGGCGATCACGGTGCGATCCATCGGACGGCCTGCCCATTTTTCCGGCACGTAGCGACCGGCGCTCTCGATCTTGTGACCGGAAACCGACACGATGCGGTGGCGCTTGCGCTGGGCGACGATGCGGTCAATATCAATGTCACCGTTAGTGACGCAGTATTCGTACTCGATATTCTGTGCCGTAAGCAAGTACCAAGCGCCGTAAAACACGCCGACGATGATAAATGCGGCAAACGCACGAACCATTCCGATAAGCAACACGGTAAGGGCTAACACAAGAACCGCCGCAAAA
Source organism: Acutalibacteraceae bacterium (assembly GCA_045630765.1). Taxonomy (GTDB): domain Bacteria; phylum Bacillota; class Clostridia; order Oscillospirales; family Acutalibacteraceae; genus RGIG3009. The sequence goes on from JAZQTM010000042.1 coordinate 6,108, forward strand.
ATAATGCCGATGATCGCCAGTATCTGACCGACGCTCTTTTTCTTTTTTACTAACTGCTCTACAAAAATATCCATAGGGCGATTCTCCTTTCCCGAGTGCTATTTATCACTTTATTATAGTATAGCATACACAATCCGTTGATTGCAAGGGCTCGCACTCAATTTTCTTGAAAATATCGTGCGACAGTTTCCGCGGCAGGGCGAGTCATTCCCTTGACGGCTGCGAGCTGATCCACCGTGGCGGCTTTGACCGCTCGCAACGAGCCGAAATGACGCAAAAGCAATGCCGCGCGTTTGGCACCGATACCCGGAATCTCGGTTAAGGTGGTGGAAATGCCCTGCTTGCGATGCCGCGCCCGATGGTAACCGATCGCAAAGCGGTGCACCTCTTCGCCGATTGCCGACAGCAACGTGAACACGCTGCGCTTTGATTGGATGGATAGTTCCGCACCCGCCTCGGTGATGGCGCGGGTACGGTGGCGAGAGTCCTTAACCAAGCCAAAGACGGGGATCCCGTATCCGAAGCTGTCGACTAACGGTTTGACGACCGATACGTGTCCCTTGCCGCCGTCCAGTAAGATCAGATCGGGCAACGTGCCGAAGGCGTCATCGTCCGCTTTTTCGGTATAGTCGCGCAGGCGGCGTTCGATCACTTCTCGCATACACGCGTAATCGTCCTGACCGATAACGGATTTGATCTCAAAACGGCGGTAGGCGGATTTGAGCGGTTTGCCGTTTTGGAACACCACCATAGCACCTACGACGTCGCTGCCGGCGGTGTGAGAAATATCGTAACTTTCGATGCGGGAGGGCAGTTTTTCGAGCCCTAACAGGTTCTGTAACTCCTCCAAGGCGGCGAAATCGCGCCCGCGAAGATGCAGTTGTTGTGCAACGCGTTCTGCCGCGTTATCACGGCACATCGCGAGGAGTTTTGCTTGCTCGCCGCGTTCGGGGAACACAAAGCGTACGGTGTATCGTTCGCCGGCGGCTGTCGCTTTTTCGGTCAGCCATTGCGAAAGCAGTTCGGCATCTTCGATCTCACCATCCAACACGATGCGGGGCGGTACCGTATCCCGCAGCGAATAATAGCGGCGCAAAAACTCCGCACGGGTGGCGGGAGCATCTTCCGACGGGTCGACGAAGAAATGTTCGCGGTCGGATAAGGCGCCGTCCGTAAAACGGAACACCTCAAAGCACGCAACGCCCTCCGCTTGCGACAAAGCTACAATATCCTGACGCTTGATGCGTGATTGCACCACTTTTTGGCTGGCACCCAGTTTTTCCAAGGCGCGAATGCGGTCGCGCAGTCGGGCGGCGGTTTCAAAATCCAGTGCGTCGGATGCGGTTTCCATCTGTTTGCGGAGTAGGGAGATGAGCTTGGTGCGGCCTTGTGTCAGATAGGTGATCGCTTGTTCCACGCGGTCGGCGTATTCATTGGGCGATACCTTGCCTGTGCACGGGGCGCAGCACTGCCCGATATAATGGTTTAAGCAGGGGCGTTCACACGCTTTGCGGTATTCAAGCGCTTTGCGGCAAGTGGAGAGCCCGAACAGTCGGTTGACCTCGTCCACCGCTTGCTTGATGGCAAAGGAGGAAAGATACGGACCGATATACCGCGCACCGTCCTCGGCTTTTTGTTTCGCCTCGCTGATGCGCGAATAAGGGGGCGGGGATACGCGGATATAGTGGTAGCCTTTATCGTCCTTCAGCAGGATATTATACTTGGGAGCGTATTGTTTGATAAGGGAACATTCCAGTACCAGTGCTTCAAATTCACTGCCTGTGAGGATATAGTCAAAATGATCCACGCGGCTGACCATCTGCCGCACTTTTTCGGTGTGAGCGGTGTCTGCACCGAAATATTGGCTGACACGATTTTTCAGCGCTTTGGCTTTGCCGATATAAATGATGGTGCCTTTGCGGTCTTTCATAAGATAGACACCCGGTTCGAGCGGTAACGCCATCGCTTTGGCGCGTAATTCGGCTTTTTTATCCAATACTCACACCTCCTTTGGGATTGGTATAATGAAAAAAGCGCAACCGTGCGGTTGCGCTTTCTATCCATTCTTACTCGTTGAAGCCGGACTCAACCAAGGATACCAGTGCATCCACAGCCGTTTCTTCATCATTGCCGTCCGCAATGATGCGAATGGTCGTGCCGCCCACGATACCGAGCGACAGCACGCCGAGCAAACTCTTGGCGTTAACGCGGCGCTCCTCTTTTTCTACCCAGATCGACGACTTAAATTCGTTCGCTTTCTGAATAAAAAAGGTAGCGGGACGAGCATGTAAGCCTACTTGGTTCTGAACCAAAACATCTTTCACACACATACGAAATACTCCTTTTCCTCATCACGTCTTGAGTTGCTGTTTCATTAATTATAGTATACCACAAACCATTGCACGGTCAAATAAAAACCGTGCAAAAAAACACGTTTTTTGAAAATTTGGATGCCTGCCCTATTTTGAAAAAAGCGAAACCGTCCAAATTGTTAAAAATGACGGACTTGTTGAAAGGATTTTAGTTATTATGGTGTTGTTCTTTCAAAAAAACCTTTTCTTTCGGTGTGAGTTCGGCGTGTTCCAACAGATCGGGGCGGTGTTCCAGTGTGCGCAACAACGATTGTTCGCGGCGCCACTTGGCGATGTTTTCGTGGTGTCCCGACAAGAGTATTTCCGGCACTTCGCGCCCTTCCCATACGGCGGGACGCGTATACTGCGGGTATTCGAGCAGCGAGGAAAAATGACTTTCCTCGGTGAAGCAGACCTCGTCGGATAACACACCCGGGATCATACGTGCCACGCAATCGGCAAGCACCATAGCGGGTAGCTCACCGCCTGTCAACACGTAATCGCCGATGGAGATCTGTTCGTCTACAATGGCTTCCAGAACGCGCTCATCCACACCCTCGTAGTGACCGCACAGAAGGCATAACTCGGGCAATTCGGCAAGTTCGCGCGCACGCTGTTGCGTCAGCGTTTTACCCTGCGGGGACAGATAGATGAGGTGGGGGCGATGACCGAGTTCATCACACACTGCGCGATAGCAGTCCGCGATGGGTTGCGCGTTCATTACCATACCCATCCCGCCGCCGTAGGGGTAGTCGTCCACCTGTTTTTGGCGGTTTTCCGTGTAGTCGCGGATCTGGTGAAAACGGAAGTCTAAAATGCCGCGTTCACGGGCACGACCGATAATGCTCTCACCGAGTACCGCGTTGCACGAGTCGGGAAACAATGTTAAAAAATCAATTCTCATCGTCAAACAATCCTAACATCGGGAAAATACGAATGATCCCGTTTTCAACGTCCACTTCGCGAATCACGTCGGGGATCGCGGGGATCAACACTTCTTTGCCGTCGGGGGTTTTCAGGTGATACACGTCGTTAGAGCCGGTATGCGTGACGTCGGTGCATTCGCCGTAAACGGCGGCGGTGTCACAGTCAACCACCTGCGCACCGATGAGGTCACAGATAAAATAGCGGCCTTTTTCGAGTTTTAAGTCACGGCGGTTGAGATACAGCATCGTGCCGCGCAGAGCGGCGGCGGCTTCTACCGTGTCCACACCGTCGAGTTTCGCGAGGGCAACGTTTTTATGCGGGCGTGCTTTCATACGCACCGCTCGCGTGCCGTTGCTGTCAAAGTAGACGGTGCGAAGCGTGCTGAACATTTCGGGCGAATCGCATTCGGGGCGCACACGTACCTCGCCGCGCACACCGTGGGTGCCGACGATCTCGCCCGCTTCCAAAAATGCAAGTTTCGGCATATTGCTCCTCCTTGGAAAAAACCTCCCACGGGGGGCCGTGAGAGGTTTGTGTGTCAGCTGTGAGAATTAGTCGTCGATTTCGACGGCGACTTTCGCATCCTGACGGGTAGCGGCGGCGCGCATAACGGTACGCATCGCTTTTGCAATACGACCTTGCTTGCCGATCACGCGTCCCATATCGTCCGCTGCCACGTGAAGATGGAACACAACGGTGCCATCCTCCGCGGGAGCTTCCTCAGTGACGACGACTGCGTCGGGATCTTCAACAAGACCGCGCGCAATGGTCAACAATAAGTCTTTCATTTGCGCCACCTTTAGATGCCGGCTTTCTTCAGCAGGTCTTTCACGGTGTCGGTCGGCTGAGCGCCGTTAGCGATCCATTTCTGAGCCTTCTCAACGTCGATTTTGACAACAGCCGGCTCTTCCAGCGGGTTGTAATAGCCGATTTCCTCGATGAAACGGCCATCACGGGGATAACGGGAATCCGCTACCACGACACGATAGAAGGGAGCTTTCTTTGCGCCCATACGGCGCAGTCTGATTTTTACTGCCATGTTGGTTACCTCCAAAAAATAATGGTTTTTATTTTGTATTCTTAACAACCGAACGCGGTTGAATTAGAACCCAAAGGGATTGCCTTTGCCGCCAAAGCCGCCGAAGCCCATCGGCATACCTTTGCCGCCTTTTTTGCCCATGTTTTTCAGGCGCTTCATCATTTGTTTCATCGTATCGTATTGCTTGAGCAAACGATTGACGTCCTCCACACGCATACCGCAACCTGCGGCGATACGCCGTTTGCGGGAGGGGTTGATGATGTCGGGCTTGCGCCGTTCTTTTTCCGTCATAGACAGGATGATCGCTTCAATACGGGAGAACTGCCGCTCGTCAATATCCACGTCCTTGAGCTGTTTGCCCATACCGGGGATCATACCGAGTAAACTTTTGATGTCGCCCATTTTTTGGATCTGACGGAACTGATCCAGCATATCGTTAAAGTCGAAGGTGTCTTGCTGCATTTTGCGGGCAAGTTCCTCGGCTTCGCGATCGTCAATTTGTTGTTGCGCTTTCTCGATGAGCGACATAACGTCACCCATACCTAAAATGCGCGATGCCATTCGTGCCGGATGGAATACTTCCAGATCATCCAGCTTTTCGCCCGTGCCGGCGAATTTGACCGGTTTTCCCGTAACGGCACGCACCGACAGCGCCGCACCACCGCGGGTATCGCCATCGAGTTTGGTCAAGATCACGCCGTCAATAGACAGCACTTCGTTAAATGACTGTGCCACGTTGACCGCGTCCTGACCGGTCATAGCATCCACCACCAACAGGATCTCCTGCGGGGCGACCGCTTTGCGGATATTTTCAAGCTCCGCCATTAACTGTTCGTCCACGTGCAGACGACCGGCGGTATCCAAAATCACGTAATCGTTGCCGTGATCCTTGGCGTGTGCAACCGCTTCTTTGGCGATGCGCACCGGATCGATGGTGCCGCGTTCAAACACCGGCACACCGGCAGCAGAGCCGACCACCTGTAACTGCGTGATCGCGGCGGGACGGTATACGTCACACGCGACGAGCAACGGGCGGTGTCCTTGCCCTTTCAGCATTTTGGCAAGTTTGGCGGAATGGGTGGTTTTACCGGAACCCTGCAGACCGCACATCATAATGACGCACGGGGGATGATTGGCATTTGCCAGTCGGGCAGTTTCGCCGCCCATCAGCGCGGTCAATTCTTCATTGACCAGTTTGATAACCATCTGCGCGGGGGTGAGGCTTTCCATCACCTTTTCGCCGACGGCGCGGGCAGCGACAGCCGCCGTAAAATCTTTGGCGACCTTATAGTTGACGTCCGCTTCGAGCAGTGCCAAGCGCACTTCGCGCATGGCTTCCTTAACGTCAGCCTCGGTCAGCTTACCCTTATTTTTCAGCCGCTTGAATGCGGCAGAGAGTTTGTCGGACAATCCTTCAAATGCCACGATGCTTACCTCTCTCTCAATTCGTCCGCCAGTTTGACGATGCGTTTGGCGCGGTCGTCAATGTCGCGGGAATAACGGGTGCGGTCGTTGAGCATCTGAATATCCTGCGCGGCTTCGCGAATGGCCTCCAGCCCGTCGCGCATACCGCGGAAGCGCGCCGCCAAATGCAGGCGATCTTCCATCTCGATCATCTGCGCTTCCGCGCGCTTGATCGCGTCACGAACCCCTTGACGGGTGATGTTTTGGTTTTCGGCAATCTCCGCCAGGGACAAGTCTTCTTCATAATACAGTTCCACCACGTGGCGCTGCTTTTCGGTGAGCATTTCCCCGTAGAAATCGAACAACCAAACGATCTCCATATTTTTCGGCATTCTTGTCCCTCCTTCTTATCAAAAATTTACAAAATAAAAAACGCTCGGTTTTCCAAGCGTTTCCTGTAAAGGAATTTGCTTTACAGCCATTATAACAAAGCCGCTACGACTTGTCAATAGGCAAAAGCAAATTTTTTTGTGTTAGTCCAGGCGGAAATCCGCCTCCGTATAATTTTGCAATTCGGGCTGAATGTAGGGGATGCGGCGCAGCGGATCATACCGAAATTTGCGGCAGCGCGCATCGGGTTGCATAATGCCTTTGCGCAAGCAAAGGATTACCCGACCGTCGGACGAGCGCCGACCGTTTGCACAGATCTCGCACACCGGTGTTATGGCGTTACCATATAATTTCCGCTTCATGCTGTCACATCCTTTTATGGTCTTTATTATAGGTGACTTGTCTTCCTTTGTCAACAGAAAGCAACCAAATTCCGCAAAGCAGCAACACAAAGACCGATATTCCGACGTGGTCGGTGACCGCTCTGATCGTCGGCGAGGAAGTGCCGAACACCGGTAAAGTGATCGGTACAATGCGCAAAAGCAACAACGTCAGTATGGCGGTCAAGCCGCCGTGCAGCAGCCGCGCCAATATAAAGGACGGCGTGAGCGTGCCCGTGCCGACGAGGGTGGCGGCTAACTGACAATGCACCGACAGCCCGCCGAAGCCGACGGCAAAACCGAGCAGAAACGGCGACAGTGCGCCGAGGTCGGCGGCGGCGACGCAACCGCTGCTGACTTCCAAAAAGCAAGAGAGCAAAGCGCTTGTTACGCTGCTCCTGATGATGGTATCCAAAAGGGCGAGCACGCCTGAAAACAGAAGAATACAGCCGCACATCGATAACAGCGATTGACACGCACTTGTGACCGATTCCGCAAGTGCTGTCGGCAGTGACAGCGGTGCGCGGCGCGAGGTGTGTGCGGTGGTGTATTGTCGACTGTCTTTCGGTGCGCCGACCAATCCTAACAGCAGTGCCGCCGTCACGTGTGCGGTAAACAGGATCACACCGAAAGCGGTGCTGTCCATCAATCCCGCGCCGATCGTGCTGATGATAAAGCCGGGTCCCGCACAGACGCAAAAGCGGAGCATCCGCCGACCTTCGTCGCAGGTGATCTGTTCGCTGCGTACCAGTTCACCGACCGCCGTACTGCCCGCGGGGTAGCCGCCTACCAAGCCGATGAGGATGCCGGCGGCACAACAACCCGGTAAGCCGAACAGCCGTCGCGTGAGTCGTTCAAGGTGTCTGCCGATCGCTGCCGCTACTCCTGATTTGGCAAGTAGCGTTCCCAATACCAAAAACGGGAACAAGGTGGGAATGATGACCGCTCCGCAGACGCTAAGCCCGCGGCTGATGCCGCCCGCGACTGCTTCGGGGCGAAGCAGTGTAGCGATGCCGCCGCACACGATACCGAACCCGACCAGTGCCGTTCGGATACGTGGGCGCGTAAGGTATACCCACATACAAATCCCTCCTTGCCTTTATATATGTGGTGGGCAGGCGGCATTATTCCCGCTGTTTAGTCATAGTTATAAACGTAAAGGAGGTGGCTGTGATGAAGCAAAAAACGCGAGCCGCCCTTTCGTCGAGCGTGGAAAACGCGTTGGACATCCCGACGGGGGTGCTGTCAAAGGCGGCCAGAATGGAAGTGTGCGGAAACCGACAAGTATTGATGGAGGGGTGTCGGGGAATCGTCAAATACGACGAGGATCAGATTGAGGTACGCACGGCGGAGGGGTCGGTTCGGTTTACCGGTCGTCAGTTGTGTATGACCCGTTTGAATCCCGCTTGCGCGGTGATCAACGGACGATTGCTGTCGATTGAGTTTTTGTAAGGGGGGATAGTATGCTCGCGGCAACCGTGCTGATAGAATGTGAAGGTGGTTTTCCGGAGCGGTTTTTGGACGAGGCGGCGGCGCGGGGAGTCGTGTTGTGGGACGTTTCGCGCCGCGGCATTTCTCTGTTTTGCCGTTCCAAAGCGGCTGATTATCGCACGCTGCGCGCGGCGGCGCGCGCAGCATCGGTGCGTATGCGGGTGGGCGAGCGGCACGGGTTGCCGTTTTTGTTGCGTCCGTTTCGTTTGCGGTGGGG